>JAUWJP010000159.1 GCA_030607635.1 Candidatus Aminicenantota bacterium | reverse complement strand
CTCCCCTATTCCAGAGCTTTATGATTTGGGTGCGGATTTTGATGAGAAGAACAACCTCGCTGCAAAAAGGAAATTAGATAGATTTGAAAAACGGTTAGAGAAAATCATGAGTGATTATATATCTCCCGAAAGCGAGAGAGCAGTAGAGAGACTTGACAATGAATCACTAGAAAAATTGAGAAGCCTGGGGTATGTCTCAAGCTCTCCGGATACGAGAAAGGAAAATTTTACACCAGATGACGACATCAAAATGTGTCTTCCGTATTATAACCAAGCCATGGATGCCCTTGAACGATATGAAGAGGGGAATAAAAAACAAGGATTCGAGACATTAAAGAAGATTATCACAGAAAGAAAGGATCTTGCTGTCGCCTATATTAACCTTGCCCTCTTATACAAAAGAGAGAAAAGGCTGAGAGATGCCGTTGAGGTTCTGAAGATCGGGCATGAAAATGTTCCCTCCAACTATTTCATCTTTTTTTCCTTGTTGTACTGTTTCCAGGAAGCTGGACAGTATAAAAATATTATTCAGGCTTTTCACGAAAAGAGCTACCTTCAGATGGAATACGACCCAGCGATATGGAATTTGTTAGGAAATGCATATTATAAAACAAGGAATTTTGAGAAAGCCGTAGATCAGTACGAAATGGCCCTTTCGATCGACGCTGAATCTCAGTTGCTTTTTGCCAATCTTGGCGAAGCTCAGTTTTCCCTTGCGGTGAAGAAAAAAGACAAAACGATGCTCCAGAAAGCTCTCCAGAATTTTCAAACAGCCGTTAAGCTTGACCCTGATTATGCATTTTCTCATGTAGGTTTAGGCAAAGCATTCAGGCTATTAGGCCGCTATGATTATGCCATCGCTTCCTTTAGAAAAGCCCTCGATTTAGACGATAAGCTTGATGAGGCGCTTTATGTTTTAGGTTTAACCTATCTCGATAAGGGGGATAAAGATAAAGCGCTGAGCACGTTGACTCTTTACAAGCAAAAATACTACGATTCTCTTCCCGATGATCAGAAGCAGAAATTGGATGATTTGATCAGAAGGTGCAAACAAGAGATGCCATAAAAATCTCAAATATCAGGGGAAAGCGGGAAAGAAAGTGGTAGCGGGGGTTGGATTTGAACCAACGACCTCCGGGTTATGAGCCCGACGAGCTACCAGACTGCTCTACCCCGCAGTATCAGGCATATTATAGCAAAATTATGTTTTTTGTCAAAAAAAAGAAATAAAATGTTTTTTACGCCACATTTAAAATGTTTTTTCTCTTGACATTAACTCGGTGCAAAAAATATAATGAGAGCCTCAAAAAATGGGCTATTTCCTCTTTTTTTTACTCGCTGCAGTGACCGTTGGTGCAGTCCTGGGTATGATTATTTCCAAAAACCAGGCTTACAATGCGATTTTCCTGATCCTTGCCTTTGCCTGCATGGGAGGTCTCTTTGCTCTTCTCGAGGCACCTTTCATCGCAGTGGTCCAAATCATCATCTATGCGGGTGCTATCATGGTTCTCTTTATCTTCGTGGTTATGATGATCGATGTGCGTTCTGGTATTCCAGCTGAAAAAAAGAAATGGATTATTTATCTTTCTCCAGTGCTCGCTGTTGTCCTTATTATCGAGCTTATTCTCTCAATAAAAGGAGCTTTTACTCTCCCGGTCTCGACGGCAATAATAAAAGCCGGGCCTACTGATCTTGGCCGGCTCCTTTTTACTAAGTATCTTTATCATTTTGAGATCACTTCAATCTTGATAATAGCCGCCTTAGTCGGTGCTATTGTATTAGTTAAGAAAAAAGAAAAAGAATGATTCCTGCAAATTATTTCTTAATCTTGAGCGTCGTTCTCTTCGTTCTGGGCGCCATCGCATTTTTTATAAAAAGAGATCTCATCACACAGTTTATGTCCATAGAGATTATGCTCAATGCAGCCAATCTAGCTTTTATAACCTTTGCCAGGTCAGCAAATTCCCCAGATGGACAGATTATTGTCTTTTTTATCATTACTGTTGCGGCTGCTGAGACGGCTGTTGGTCTGGCTATCATTCTTCTAATTTTCAGGCAAAAAAAGACGATCAAATCCGAAGATATAAAATTAATGAAAGGATAAAATGACTGAGATTTTCTGGCTCATCCCATTTATACCAGCGGCAAGTACTCTTATCCTGGCAGTCTTTGGAAAAAAGCTTCCCAAAAAATATGTCTCCTTCCAGGCCTGTTTTGCAGTCTTTGCCTCCTTTGTTATTTCGGCCATCTCAGCTGTGGGGCTTCTTCAAACAGCTCACGGAAACTACCCATTGGTCAAAAATCTTTTCTCCTGGATTCAGGCAGGAAGCTTCCAGGTCAACCTTTCTATCATGTTTGATCCCTTATCCGCTGTCATGGCTCTGGTCGTTAGCGGAGTGGGTTTTATCATTCATGTTTATTCGGTTGGCTATATGGCAAATGATGAGGGCTATACCCGTTATTTCACTTATTTAAACCTCTTCACTTTTTCCATGCTTATACTTGTTATGGCTTCAAACTTAGTCTTGATGTTTGTCGGCTGGGAAGGAGTCGGGCTTTGTTCTTATTTATTGATCGGTTTCTGGTTTGAAAAACACTCAGCTGCAAATGCAGGTAAAAAAGCTTTCATTGTTAACCGGATAGGCGATACAGGTTTTCTCCTGGGCATTCTCTTCATCATTGTTCATATAGGGAGCGCAGAGTTTACAGCTATTAACGAAGCCATCTCAGGAGGAGCTATCTCAGTTGGGCTGGCTACTTTGATCGCTATTCTTCTGTTTGTAGGAGCAACAGGAAAATCTGCTCAAATCCCTCTTTATGTCTGGCTCCCTGATGCCATGGAAGGCCCTACCCCTGTTAGCGCGCTAATCCACGCTGCCACCATGGTTACAGCTGGAGTCTATATGGTCTGCAGGATGAATCTTCTCTACACTCTATCCGAAACTGCAGCTCAGGTAGTAGCGCTTGTGGGTGCGATCACAGCTGTCTATGCGGCCACAATGGCTCTAACCCAGAATGACATAAAAAGGGTTTTAGCCTACTCTACGATATCTCAAATAGGATACATGTTCATAGGCTGTGGTGTCGGCGCCTACGCAGCAGGTATGTTCCACTTGTATACACATGCCTTCTTCAAGAGCCTCCTATTTCTGGCTGCTGGAAGTGTCATGCATGCACTGTCTGGTGAAATAAACATGAAAAAAATGGGAGGGCTGCGAAAATACCTTCCTCTAACCTATCCTACCTTTCTCATCGGTACGATTGCCATTGCTGGTGTTCCGTTTTTTTCTGGCTTTTTCTCAAAAGATGCTATCCTCACCAGGGCATTCGCTCAAGGTCAGTATTCAGCATTTTATTATTTTATTTGGGGGCTGGGGATTATGGGAGCAGTGCTTACAGCCTTTTATATGTTTCGCCTCGTTTTTCTGACTTTCCATGGGGAGGAACGCCTGGATCCTGAAGTAAAAAAGAACATCCATGAATCCCCCAAAATCATGACCATACCTCTGGTCATTTTAGCTTTCTTCTCTGTTGGCGCAGGATATATCGGACTTCCTGTTGTCCTGGGAGAGAAGCTCAACTTTTTCGGCAAATTCCTGGAGCCTGTGATAAAAGAGGTTCACAAAGTTCATCTTAGTATACAAACAGAGTGGATGCTTATAGCGATTGCAGCCTTCGTGGCTTTTTTAGGAATTTTTATTGCTTATGTTTTCTACATCAGATCCCCGTTGATTCCACGCAATCTGGCCACCAGATTTCCCACCATCTACAAACTCATGTTTAACAAATACTATGTGGATGAGATCTATAATGCAGTCTTCGTGAATCCCACGATTAAAGGGTCGGAGATTATATATGATAATTTTGATTTAAAAGTCATCGACGGAGCTGTCAACGGGACCGCAACAGCCACCGGCTTTGCGGGAAAAATCCTGAGTTTTTTCCAGAGTGGCTTGATTAAAGATTACGCCCTTATTTTTCTTTTAGGAGTAATTATCTTTTTAGCTTATCTATTGTTTTAAAAAATGAATTTACCAATATTGAGTCTAATTACTTTCCTCCCCCTTGCAGGAGCCGTTCTGCTCATTTTCATTCACCGCGACAGGAAAAACCTTCTCCGCTTTCTTTCCTTGGCCATAGCCATCATTACCTTTATTTTTTCTCTTACTCTCTATTTCAATTTTAATGATCAAATTCCCGATCCGCAGTTCGTGGAGAAAGCTGACTGGCTTGGCTATGGAATCAACTATCATATCGGAGTTGACGGGATAAGCCTCTTTCTTATCCTTCTGACAACTTTCTTGATGCCTATTATCATCCTTTCTTCCTGGACATACATCCAAAAGAGAGTAAAGGAATACCTTATCTTCATGCTTATTCTCCAGACAGGGATCATCGGCGTTTTTGTTGCCCTCAACCTTTTTCTCTTTTACGTTTTCTGGGAAGCCATGCTTATTCCCATGTATTTTCTCATCGGCGTTTGGGGTGGTCGCCGGCGAATTTATGCCACCCTCAAATATGTCCTTTTTACGATGTTCGGAAGCTTGCTGATGTTAGTGGCAATCCTCTTCCTTTATTCTATGTATTACAAGGCAACAGGCGTCTATTCTTTCAACCTTTTTGATTATTACAATCTTACCCTGAATCCTAATATTCAAATCTGGCTTTTTCTGGCTTTTGCACTTTCTTTTGCCATAAAAGTGCCGCTATTCCCGTTTCACACCTGGCTGCCCGATGCTCATGTGGAGGCTCCCACGGGCGGTT
>JAUWJP010000196.1 GCA_030607635.1 Candidatus Aminicenantota bacterium | reverse complement strand
CTTATCAATTAGGTCATCAGATTGGTGAAGTGCTTGCCTCCAAAGGCCATTCCTGGGTCAATCTGCACTGATATAAGATTATCGCACTTCCTTAGGTCGCTCACAATGTCATTCAATCCCATAACTTTGTGACAAGCTATATTTCTTAATCCCAAGCGAGTTTTTTTGCCTCACTCTGTAAGTTCTTTATTTTCACTACATTTATAATTTATTTATTTTCAATAACATAGCAAAGGTGACTAGTTTTTGTGCAATTTGTCATATTTCCAAGTAGTTGCTAAAATATGGCTTAAAATAATGCCATAATTCCACAACTTTTCCACAGATTCTGTTAATAACTATAGACCTTTTTTCGTGCATTTTTATTCCCATCAGAATCGAAATTCTTTCAATATATCAAACAAACTAAGCCCTTTAATCGGGTCTGGAATGAAAGAAAGGATGAAGATCAAAATAACCACACAACTGATAAATTTCCTGCCCGGCGATAAAGGTGCTCCTTCATCCAGAACCGGTGGGTGCTTCAACCCCATAAAAAGAAGGAGGAAGGCCCAAATAAACCATCCTACCCAGAAAAAAATTCCCATGGCAATGAAAACTCCCAGGAAAAAGCGGGTTAAATTTCGCGACTTTTTCCCTAACAGCGCATAAGATATATGACCACCATCAAGCTGCCCGAAAGGAAAAAGATTTAAGGCTGTAACGAGAATCCCAACCCACCCTGCAAAAGCGACCGGATGGAGAAAAACGCTGTAGTCTGGAGGAATATTCTTAAAAATTATAGATCCAAAAAATTTAAGGATGAGAGGCTCGCCAAAAACATAGACAGCCTCATCGCGAGCAATTGGAGGAACGGCTTTTGACAGTGAAAGGCCATACACAAGCGCGGGAACCGAAAGAATAAAACCAGTTAAAGGACCTGCAACTCCTATATCAAAAAGCTGCTGCTTTCTTGTTATGGGCGATTTTATTTTAATAAAAGCCCCAAAGGTACCAATTAAAGTCGGCGCCGGGATAAAGTAAGGAAGAGTAGCGCTTATTTTATAGTACCGACAGGTAAGAAAATGACCCATTTCGTGGCCTAACAGAATCCCTAGAAGCACAACCATATAGATAATGCTCAATGATATGACTTGTGGATCCTTGAGTTTTTCTACGAGATCAAGAGCGCTTGGAGGATTTTGGGCAAGAACTTCAGTATACTTGAAATTTATGCTCAAAGATATTCCCACAAAAAGCGTAGAGAACATGGTAAGAACGAAAAGCACTATGTTCAGCCAGATTCTTCTCTTTAAAGAAAACGCCGGAGCCACGCCAATCTGGGCTGGAGTTTCTTTTATTTCTTCTTGCATTTCTCAGATAAAAAAAATAGGAGTGACCGAAATCACTCCTATTTCCAGGAAAATCCAAATTTAAGGAATCAATCTCCGGACGTAAGTCTCTTAAACTTTGTCATCAATTCTTCTTTTGTTTCTTTATGATCAGGGTCAGGCACGCAGCAATCAACCGGGCAGACAGCCACGCATTGGGATTCATCAAAATGCCCGACACACTCTGTACATTTATCAGGATCAATGTTATAAATTTCATCTCCAGCCGTGATTGCCTCATTAGGGCATTCAGGTTCGCAGGCAGCACAATTGATGCATTCTTCGGTGATTATATAAGCCATTTATTGCCTCCTGTTTAAAATGATAAAAACTAACATTTTATTATATATTTTTTATGATAATTTACAATAGTTTGGACTATTTTTTTGTTTCTAATTTTTTAATTTTTTGAGCAGCGTCATAACCGTAAAACGTCTGAGAAAATTCCTCCTGAATTTTCTTATAGAGAACCAGAGCCTCCTCAAATTCTCCTTTTTCCTCATGGACCTCTGCTCGATGAAAAAGGATAACATCCAAAGAATGGTCTTTGGGATCTTCATCTTCAATCTTTTTGTAGATTTCAATGGCCTTGTCATAATTTTTGCGTTTAAAATGAATCTGAGCTAATAAATCCTTAGCCTGGTAGTAGATAATATCCTTTCGACGTTCTGGTATTTTTTCAAGATAGCTCTGAGCTTTATCATAATCTCCATTCTCCACACAGTAGGTCGCCAGAAGAAGATAAGCTAAGCGGGAGAATTTTCCATCTCCGGCCAATTCTTCGAGCTGGGCTACATTTTCTGGAGTATTATTCAACTCGGCGTGAAGATTAATAATCTGGGTGAGCAAACGACTCTCCTTTTTCCTGTTTTCTCCCGTGACAAATTTTAGGCCAACAAAAATTAATAAAAGAGCCGCAATCAAAACTACAAGAGCCACAAGCTCCTTTGTTCGCTCTTTAGCAAAACGAACAATTTTATTTACAGTACTAACCAATTCATCTTTTTTGAGCTGTTTCCTTATTATTCTTTTCACGCCTTATTCCTCCGAGCATGATTAGGCCTACTGATGGAACCAGCCCTCATGTTCAATTCGATCCGAAAAGCAAGGTTTTTTATTTACCACACTAATCCCAAAAAGCCAAGACCTCTTAACCAAGTATTCAACTCCTTTCTCCTTGATCGTACCGCTCAAGGTGAACATATCAGACTCTAAGGGAAGTTGAGAGAGATCCATGTCACTCAGAGAAAAGGAGCGAATAGATATTGTAAAATCTCTCCTCTATCCTAAGACTTCATAGACCATAATCTCTGCAACTCTTCCTTTGACCTTTTTTGGGCCCAGTTTTTTAATTTTGAATTTCCGCTTAACGTGCCTGCATGTCTCTTCTCCGATAAGAATTTGATTAGGCTGAGCAATTGATTCTAATCTCGAAGCTATATTCACTGGATCTCCTATAACCGTGTACTCCATCCGGTTGGGCGACCCGATGTTTCCAGCCACTACCCGGCCTGTATTTATGCCTATGCGTATGTCAAATTTTCTTTCTGGCTCTGTTTTTTTCATTATTGCCCTTAATTCTCGCTTCATTTCCAAGGCTGCCAAGATGGCTCTTTCCGGATCGTCTTTCTTTTCCATGGGTGCTCCAAAAACAGCCATGATACAATCTCCTATGTACTTATCCAGAGTCCCATCATACTTGAAGATGATATCAGTCATGCGGGAAAAAAACTGATTCAGAAGCAAGTTTATTTCTCGAGGAGGCATCTGCTCAGAAAGAGGAGTAAATCCGATAATATCTGTAAAGAAAATTGTGGCTGTCAAGTCCTTAGGCTCCATTATGTTTTCTTTTGTTTCCTGACTCCCTTTTAAAATCATCTCTATTATTTGAGGGGAGTGATACCTCTCCAGCCGGCTTATCATTCTCTCTTCTTCACGGACCTGCTCATTTAGGCTTGCTTGTTCAATGACCATAGCCATTTGGTGTCCGATAGCCTTAAGAAGTTCAAGATCGTCCTCGGTGAATTGATTGTTGAACCTCACACTGTCTAATTGGATAACGCCAATAACCTTGTCCTTTTTCCAGAGCGGCACACACATGGCAGACCGGATTTTCTGGGAAAACAGGCTCTGGGCATGCTCCAATCGAGTATCGGCCATGGCATCCGCGGTCAGAAGGGCGACTTTATCATTAACTACTTTATTAATTATGGTTCGGCTCGCTTTTATCTCTCCTTTACCTTTTGCTTTATCATCTTTGTATTTAACCACTACGGGAGCGAGTTCATCCTTTCCCTCATCACTAGTGAGGATTACAAAACCGTAATCAGCATCAATTACCATAAAAATAAAGTCCATTATTTTTTTAAGAAGTTCATTAAAATCATGGATCAAATGCAACTGCTTGCTAATCTCATAGAGAACAAAGAGTACTTTATTCATCCTCTCCAGGGACAGGAGTTCTTCTCTGATCTTAGAAGGTTGGCTTACTTTTTCTGAAGGAAGTGAAAGATCACTTTCCTCGGGACTTTTCCCGATTTCTGTAGAAATCAATAGATCCTGGGAATCTATACCACGACTATCTTCCGCACTGCTTTCTATTATTGTGCTATGCCCTTTTTCATAATCGTCCTCTTTGGTTAGGACAACTG
>JAUWJP010000086.1 GCA_030607635.1 Candidatus Aminicenantota bacterium | reverse complement strand
GGATATATCCTGGTTGAAGCACCTTAAGCACAGCATTAATGCGCTTGATATCCTTATCAGGATCACCTCCGACCTTAAGCTGAAATCGTCGATATCCTTCCTCCCAGAAACGCACCACATCATCTGCCATTTCCCTGGAAGAACCTTGAGAGATAGCCCTGTAAAGAGGAAAACTTTTTACAAAACATCCGCCCAGCAAGATACATATAGGAAGTCCTGCTGCTTGACCGAGAATATCCCAGCAAGCTATGTCGAGAGGAGATTTGATGTAATTATGCCCGCTCAGTGCTGAATCCATAAGGTTATTTATAACATTGATCTGAAGAGGGTCCTGGCCAAGCAGGAGAGGACCTATCTCCCCCACCCCACTGGGCACCCCTCTCGCATAGGCCTCCATGTAAGCGGAGCCCAGGGGACAAACTTCTGCAAATCCGCTTAGGCCTTCATCAGTAGATATTTTGATGATTGTGCTAATAAAGGAAGTGACTGCATGGCCTCTGGACCAGGCATACTTTTGGTCTATAAGTTTATATTTAACCTGGTAAACATCAATCTGGGCGATTTTCATTTAAAGCCTCCTTTAATTTCCAAATCTTGGATGAGTAAGTATAACACTTTGGGGAATGTCTACAATAACAGGTATGGCACTTTGGGGAACATTCCCAGTAGTATGGTTAACCGTTTGTTCCTGCATAAGCTAAATGGGGCCTATCCCCATTATGCGTAAGCTAAATGGGGCCTGTCCCCATTATACATTATAATTTTGCGAGTTTGTTCAGCTCCTCCCAATCTTCATCGACCTGCTTTTGGTATTCTTCTAAAACCCAAGCGTTTTCTTCTTTAAAAAGATGGCGGAATCTCCCCTGGGGTTTAATCCATTCCAAAACCGGCTTCTTCTCTTTAGGTATATAATTGATCTTGTACTTTCCGTTTTCAACTTCATACAGCGGCCAGACACAGGTATCAATCGCAGTCTGAGCCAGCCGAATTCCCTGAGATTCATCATATTTCCATTCAGTCGGACAGAAACAAAGGACATTCAAAAACGCAGGCCCTTCTATTTCAAAAGCTTTTTGTGCTTTCTTGTAAAGGTCCTGCCACCTGTTTGGACTGGCCTGGGCAACATAAGGAATGTTATGGGCTACCAGAATCTTTGTTAAATCCTTCCTGCGCTGTAACTTACCAGGACTCTCCGCCCCTTCTGGAGAAGTCGTAGCTGAGGCACCAAAGGGGGTTGCCGAAGACCTTTGTCCCCCAGTATTGGCATAGGCATTGTTGTCATAACAGACATAAACGATGTCGTGTCCTCTTTCTACAGCCCCCGACAGTGCTTGGAGTCCTATATCATAGGTTCCGCCGTCACCTCCAACACCTAAGAATTTTATCTTCTTATCCTCGGGGATCCTCCCCTTCTTTTTCAAAGCCTTGTACATGGATTCGACTCCTGCAATTGTCGAAGCTGCATTCTCAAAAGCACTATGAATCCAGGTCACATTCCATGAAGTTCGGGGAAAAATGGTTGTACAGACCTCAAGGCAGCCCGTGGCATTAGCAATGATAAGAGGATCTTCGGTTGCCCTTAAAATGATTTTAAAAATAAGCGGAATGCCACAGCCTAAGCACATTCCATGACCTGCGACTAATCTATCTTCCATCGCGGCTAAATCTTTCAATTTTGCCATTTTATTCTCCTTATTCGTTTACTCTCTTAAATTGATGTAGCCGTACGTTTCCTCAACTTTTCCGGTCTCAGCGATCTTTTCCAGTTTCAAAGCTACTTCTTTAAAATGCTCTACTTTTATGTCCCTTCCTCCAAGGCCATAAACATAATTCACGATATATGGACGCTCAGCGTAATCATAAAGAGCAGAGCGAACTTCAGTGAAAAGAGGAGCTCCAAACGCTCCAGGACTCGAAGAACGGTCGAGAACAGCTACAGCCTTCATCTTCTTCAATGTCTCGGCAATTTTCTCATAGGGAAACGGACGAAAAATCCGAGGTTTTAGAAGACCGATTCTCTTCCCATCTGACCTTAACTCATCTACGGCATCTTTACATGTCCCTGCTGCAGAGCTCATAACCACGATACACAGCTCAGCATCATCCATCCTGTATTCTTCGAAAAAGCCGTATTCGCGGCCAAATTTCTGGCCGAACTCCTTGCCAACAGCCTCAATGACCGAAGGAGCATTCTCAATGCCTTCCATCTGGTTTCTTTTGTGCTCAAAGTAATAATCGGTAAAATCAATGGGACCCACTGTCATCTTCCGGCTTATATCCAGAAGAGGATAAACAGGCTTGTACTCTCCGACAAATTTCTTAATTTTATCGTCATCCTCAACTTGGATAACTTCCAAAGAGTGACTGATGATGAAGCCATCCAATCCAACAAAAACCGGAGTTCTAACCTTTAAATCTTCTCCGATACGAAAGGCCTGAATAAAATTGTCGTAGGCTTCCTGGCAGTTCTCAGAATAAATCTGGATCCATCCAGAATCTCTGGCACCCATAGTATCGCTGTGATCGCCATGAATGTTAATAGGTGCGCTAAGGGAGCGATTAACTATGGCTGCTACGATCGGAAGCCTCAAACCGGCTGCTATGTAAAGCATCTCCCACATGAGTGCTAACCCCTGAGAAGCAGTGGCTGTCATCACCCTTCCCCCTGCCGATGAAGCTCCGATGCAAACGCTCATAGCGCTGTGTTCACTTTCCGGGCAGACAAATTCGCCTGTGATCAATCCATCGGCTTTAAATTTGGCGATTGTCTCAACGATTGCCGTGGATGGAGTTATGGGATAGGCGGCCAGCACATCAGGATCAATCTGCCTTACAGCTTCTGCTATCGTCTGATTTCCGTTTAATGTTTTGAGTGTGCTCATTCCGCACCCCCTTCAGCAAGCTTTGCTTCTTCTTTTACCATAATAATGGCTTTCTCTTTTGGTGGACACTCCACAGAACACATTCCACAACCTGTACAATAATCGTAATTTATCCCTTTTACTTCTCCTCCTTCAACCAGGATGGCCGAATGAGGACAGTAAAGCCAGCAAAAAAAGCACTGGATACATTTTTCTTCTATGAACTGCGGCTTCTTTCCTGAACGCCAGGTCCCGGTTAAGTTCTTCACCGAGTTTCCGGCATCAAGGTTTATGGTGCCGATTGTTAATTCCTTCCAGGTTTCTTTTTTCATCCTTCTTTTACCTCCTTTAGAGCTCTGTCTATGGTTCGCACGTTCTTCTCAACAACCTCGGGCCTCAGCTTTTTTCCAAGAGAGATCTTTATCTTCTCTTTGAATTTTTTAAGGTCCATGAGTTCAGTAATTTTCACCAAGGCTGCTACCATGGGCACATTGGGAATTGCTCTTCCCAGTTCATCCGAAGCTATGGTGTAGGCATCTAATGCATAAATTTTCCTTGCTTCTAAAGACAGCCTCTCTCGAATGAGATCAATGTCAAAAGTTGTGTTCATCAGGAAAATCGTATCCTCTTTCGCACCACCGCTTATATCCACAATACCCAGCAAGGATGGATCAGTGACCACGACAATATCAGGGTTATAGACATGACTGTGCGTGCGGATGGGATTTTTGCTGATGCGATTAAAAGCCAGTATGGGAGCGCCTCTCTTTTCTGCCCCAAATTCGGGGAATGCTTGAACATATTTTTCTTTTTCTGAAGAGAGTACATCTGCCAAAGTTACCGCTGCCGTAACAACTCCCTGGCCCGCACGACCGTGCCAGCGTATTTCGATTAATTCTTTCATTTAACCTCCTCTTTTTAAAATCTAAACCATTTCTCCCTTCAATAGTTCATTGTCTAAAAATTCATAAAAGGGGAAATGAGTTTAATTATAACGCAAAATCCTATTCCTTGATTTCTGTCCTTCCTTCTAAAGCTTTTTTGATGGTAACCTGGTCGGCATAATCAATATCAGATCCTACTGGCAATCCCATGGCTAATCTTGTCAGCTTGATGTTGAAATCTTTTAAAATTTTCGCTAGATAGACAGCTGTGGATTCACCTTCCACAGTGGGATTAGTAGCGATAATAATTTCCTTGATATTGCCCTTTTTTATTCTCTTCTCCAATTTCTCTATCTTTAACTCATCGGGTCCTACTCCCTTTAAGGGAGAAAGGGCTCCTAAGAGAACATAATATCTTCCGGTGTAAATCCCGGTTTTTTCTATGGAGAATATATTATACGGTTCTTCAACGATACAAAGGACTTCGTCGTTTCGGCTCGAGTCAGTACAATACTGACAAGGATCGACATGAGTCATGCTGTTGCAGATGGAACAGTAAAATGTGTTGCGCTTGGCAGCTTTTATTGCTTTTGCCAATTTATCTGCTCCTTCCTGGGGAAGACTAATGATATAAAATGCAATTCTTTGGGCAGTTTTGGCTCCGATGCTCGGAATTTTCTTCAGCTCCTCAATAAGGAGATTCAGAGGATGGGTTTGATCAATCATCAGAAAAGTCCAGGAATTTTAAGACCCATCCCAAATTTCCCCATTTTTTCGGATACGTTTTCATCCACTTTTGCCCCAGCATCGTTAAATGCAGCCATGATCAAATCCTGGAGCATTTCAATATCATCTTTATTTACAACTTCCGGATCAATACTGATTGATAACAAACTTTTTGAGCCGTCAAGGGTGACAGTCACCATTCCGCCCCCGCTCGATCCGTCTACTCTCATCTCTGCTAATTCTTTCTGGAGTTTATCCTGCATTTCCTTTGCGGTCTTTAGCATTTTTTGTAAATTTGCCACATTTTTCATTTTTTTCTCCCTGAATCGAAAGGCAATTTATTTTTATCATCCTCAGCTTTTTTTATGGGTTTAATCGAAAGCACCTGTGCCTTGAATTTATCCATAAAAGACTGAACAGAAGGATCCTTCATAGCTGCCTCAATTTCTCGCTGCCTTTTTCCCTTATCTTCTTCGAATTTACTGGGTATCGTTTCGTTTATTTTCTGATTAGAGACTTCTGGAGCCTTTTCTTCAGGTACTTTTTCTTTCTGGAAAGTATTTTTGCTAAATTCTTTTCCAGATGGAGATTTCAGTTCTTTCTTAATATCTTCTAACTCCTGGATGAGGTCTTTCAACGGCGTAATCTTTTTAAAATGGCTCAATTTAACCACGAAAACTTCAAAATAAATCCTGGGGTGGGAAGAAAATTTCAACCCCGGCTCTCCCTGTTGAAGGGCAACGAGATAACGGAGCAACTCCTCTTCGGAAGCTTTCTTTGCTTCTTCTTTTAAATCATTCATATCTTCTTCATTCAAAGGTAATAAATCCTGCGGATTCTTGGCCGATTTGATCAGAAGCAAATTCCTGAAATGCTGAACGAGTTCTTTATAAAAAAATCGAAGGTCATAGCCGCTTTCTATCACTTTTTCCACGAGTGGAAAAACTTCATCAGGCTTTTCTTCCAGGATTGTTTTTGAAAAGGCAAAAAGGAGGTCTTTGCTGATGGTTCCTAATATCTCTTTTAAATCCTCATCATTTATGACTTCTCCCGAAAAGGCAACTGCTTTGTCAAGCAAGCTCTGAGCATCTCTTAAACTTCCATCTGCGGCTTCGGCAATAAGGCTTAAACCGAAGGATGATATCTTTATTTTCTCTTTTTGAGAAATGTCCACTAAATGATTTATTATCTCTTTCTGAGAGATTTTTTTGAATTCAAAGTGCTGACAGCGAGATTTGATCGTGGCCGGGACCTTATGGAATTCAGTGGTCGCAAAAATAAAAACAGTATGGGGTGGAGGCTCTTCCAGAGTTTTTAAAAGTGCGTTGAAGGCTTCACGAGTTAGCATGTGGACTTCATCAATGATAATGACCTTATAACGGCTGTGGATAGGCTTATATTTCACTCCTTCGCGAAGCGACCTTACCTCATCAATCCCCCGGTTAGATGCTCCGTCAATTTCGCGAACATCCACAGAACGGTCCTCGCTAATTGCCTTGCATAATTCACATTTATTACAGGGAGTAGGCGTTGGACCAAGCTGACAGTTCAAAGCTTTAGCTAAGATCCGAGCAGCAGTCGTTTTTCCTACTCCCCTCATTCCAGAAAAAATATAAGCTTGAGCAACCCTGTTGTTTTTGATAGCATTCTGGAGCGTTTGAACAATAGGTTTTTGGCCAATCATCTCCTCGAAAGTCTTGGGTCTATATTTTCGGGCATAAATAAGATATGTCATTTTCCCAGGTTTGAAAGGTTAGATAAGGAAACTGAGCTCCTATTATTTAAACAAATCATATTATCACAATTCGTTATGAATTCAAAAACTATTTTAATAAGGGGGCGTTCCCAAAGGGGACACCCTTTACACTTCACATTCAAGATATATAGAATGTCATATTGGAGAACTTCCCTTTTTTACCGCCCCTTTTTTTATTTTTTGCTTTTTTTATAACAGGATGTCCCTTTGGGGAACGTCCCCCATTTATACAATTCTGAACAGAAAACTCACTCAGCATTTCTCAAGTCTTCTCATCGCCTTTTACCAGGACTTCTTTGCCATGCTGTTCCTCCTCCCTTTCTGCTTTGTGCTCCGGCGTGCCTTAAATACAAACGACATTCTTCTCCTTTGTGTCCTTGGAATGTTCTGTACTGCCGGCTCTCACACTCTCTTTATAAAAAGAATGAAGCGCATAAAAGCTCAAACCGCAAGCATGATACACTTTCTTGAACCTGTCTATGGGATTATTTTCGCTTTTTTCTTTCTTCATGAAATTCCTTCTCTTTGGATAATCTTAAGGGCAGTCATTATTTTATGGGGTCAGATTTTAATAATTTTAAGAATTTTTAAAAAGAGGAAAAAAGATGAACACAAAGTTTGATTCTGAAATAATTGTTCGACCGAGTCAGATCGATATAAACCGCGTTATTTCTTTATTTTCTTTTTGACCGTTTTCTTCTCTGGCTCCTTCTTATCATCTTTCTTTTTCTTCACGACTTTTTTCTTTTCTTCTTCATGCCTCTTTTTTATATTGGATTTTTCCTCTGTGTGGCTTTTTTGAAGCTGAATAACTTTTTCTTTGTGTTCTCTCTCGACTCTCTTTTTCACGGCAGATGTCCTGGCAGTTTT
>JAUWJP010000105.1 GCA_030607635.1 Candidatus Aminicenantota bacterium | reverse complement strand
TTTTTTTCGCTTGAAATGGCCAAGGAACAGGTAGTTCTCAGGATGCTCTGTGCTGAGGCTCAGTTAGATCTAAAGAAATTCAGGACCGGTTTTATAGGAGAAAGAGAATTGGAGAAGCTCAAACTGAGCGGCGAAGTTCTTTCGCAAGCTAAAATATTAGTGGATGAACCCGCTGCTTTGACGGTTATGGAAATGAAGGCCAAGGCACGAAGGCTAAAAATGGAACAGAGTCTCGACTTACTGTTTATCGACTATATCCAGCTTATGCGGACCGGGGGGAGGTTTGAAAATAGGAATCAGGAGATGTCTTACATCTCGCGCTCTTTAAAAGAACTAGCCAAGGAGATTAAAATTCCTGTAGTAGGGATTTCCCAGTTGAGCCGTGCTCCTGAGAGAGGACGCCGCGAGCCAATTCCTCAACTTTCAGACTTGCGAGAGTCAGGCGCCATCGAGCAGGATGCTGATGTCGTTATCTTCATTTACCGCCCCGAATTATATCGTCCTGATGATGAGAGTATCCGAGGGAAAGCTGATGTCAATATCGCCAAGCAAAGGAATGGACCCACAGGAAGAATAAGCCTTGCCTTTATAAGAGAATATGCTCGGTTTGCTGACATGGAGTTTCAATCTTTTAAATCCTAAAATGTTTCCAACAGCAAAAAACCCGCTTTTTTATTTTAATTCCTTGCTTCAGCAAGTCGGAGAAGTAGGGCTGCTGTTTTTCGAAACGTTCAAGAATCTTTTTAAAAAACCATGGGAGAAAAGAATATTCATTCAGCAGCTTGAAGAAATAGGCGTCAGGTCTCTCCCGGTCGTCTCTCTCACTGCAGCCTTTGGCGGTCTTGTTTTTGGGCTCCAAACATACATAGGGTTTCACAGGTACATAGGTCCTGGCTCAGAGACTTACGCAGGACCGGTCATTTCTCTAGGTCTTAGCAAAGAATTGATCCCTATTCTGGTAGGCTTAATGGTTTCGGGACGAGTGGGCTCGGCTATAGCTGCAGAGATTGGGACGATGAAGATAACAGAACAGATCGATGCCCTCCACAGTTTGGGAGCTGATCCCACGCGCTATCTCGTTGTTCCCCGAACCCTGGCTTCCTTGATCATGCTTCCTTGTTTGACAATCTACGGGGATATAATCGGCATGGCTGCTGGCTTTTTCTATAATACTTACATTATGGGAGTAAACAGGGTTCTTTACATCAGGAACACGTTGCTTTATATGGAATTATGGGATATCATGAGCGGGCTTATAAAAGCAGCAGTTTTTGGAGTTATTATTGCCTTAATAGGCTGCTGGCAGGGGTTAAGAACAGAAGGGGGAGCAGAAGGAGTTGGAAGAGCTACGACACGGACAGTTGTCATAGCGAGCATCCTTATTTTAATTGTAAACTTTTTTCTCAGCATGGCCCTCCCTGCGGATCTTTGATTATGATACGAATAGTCGATCTTCATAAATCTTTTGGTCAAAATAAAGTCCTTCAAGGAGTAAACCTTAGACTTAAACCTGGAGAAACTTTGGTCATAATAGGCCAGAGCGGGTGCGGAAAAAGTGTTCTTCTTAAACACATAATTGGGCTGCTTAAGCCAGATAGGGGAAAGATTCTTGTGGATGGAGTGGATACTACCAACCTCAAAGATGACGAACTCCGTAAAATTACCAAGAGGTTTGGGATGCTTTTTCAAGGAACAGCACTGTTTGACTCCATGACAGTTGGTCAGAATGTAGGCTTCGGGCTGGAAAGATACACTGATTTTCCACAAGAAGAAATTGAAGAATTAGTTAAGGAGAATTTAGCCAAGGTCGGATTAATAGGAATTGAAAGCTTAATGCCCTACGAGTTAAGCGGAGGAATGAAAAAGAGAGTCGGGCTGGCTCGGGCAATCGCTTATGGACCAGATATCATGCTCTATGACGAGCCATACACGGGTATCGACCCGATCAGAGCAGATGCCATAAATGATTTAGTGATCAGGATGAAAAAAGAATTGAAGGTGGCTGCTCTTATCATAACTCACGATATGGTCAGTGCTTATAAGGTAGCAGACAGGATTGGGATGCTTTATGCAGGACAGATTATCGAGATGGGGAGTCCTGAAGAGATTAAGAACTCAAACAATCAAGTGGTTCAGCAGTTTATTCACGGTCGAGCGGAGGGCCCTATAAAAAATTGGTAAAAAATGATGTTAAAATTAAGATTGATTCCTCTTTAAAGGCAATAAGGAGGAGATAATGAAGAGGGAGTTAAAAATCGGAATATTTATTTCCATTGCATTGTTTATAGTTGCTGCTGCCGTATTAGTCGTGGGAGACCTCAGTGTTCTTTTCAGAAAGCCGGGTTATTCCCTTTATGTTTCTTTTGATACCGCTGCTGGCTTGGAAGAGAGAGCCGTAGTCAGGATGGCGGGAGTAAAGATTGGTTATGTCAAGGATATAAGACTAATAGGAAGCCGGGCGAATGTTTTACTGAACATTAACGCTGGGATCGAGGTGCCACAAGGTTCTAAAGCTACGCTGGCTTCTTTAGGCCTCTTAGGAGAAAAACATATTGAACTTTTGCCTGGAGCAGAGCCCGGTATTTGTCAGCCAGGAGATACCCTTGAAGGAGTTCCCCCTGTAAGTTTTGACCAGATGGGAACCATGTTACTCTCGATTGGCAATGAGTTCAAAGAGATGGGAAGGATCATAAGTGAACTGATCGGGGGAGAAGAATCGAGGGACAATTTCAGGAATACTCTCTCTAACCTTTCTTCTTTTTCATTGGATTTGAAGGAGTTTTTCGGAGTAAACAAAGAGGAGCTCCACAAAGGTCTCCAGAGTTCTTCTCAAGCTGTCCAGAAATTTGACAAAAGAGTTGAAGAGGTCTCTCGGAATATAGACGAATTAATATTTATGTTGAAAGATGTGGTTGAAGAGAGCGGGGAAAATATCAAAATAAATTTGAATAACATACAAGAATTAATAAAGGAAATAGAGCAGTCCTCGAAGCTTGTGAATGAATTTTTGGAGAAAATTAACAAAGGGGAAGGAACTTTAGGGAAGCTTATTTCTCAGCCGGAACTATACACGCGAGCAGAGGGTGCAGTGGGGAAGCTTGAAAAATTGATTTATCCTGTTTCTAATCTGCGCTTTACCGGGAGCTTAAGAACAGAGTATTATGGAAAGAGCAATTTGTTGAAGCATTATTTTACCCTTGGCATATGGCCATCGGAAAAAAAGTATTTATTGGCTCAAGTTATTCATGATCCCTGGCTGGATAAGTTCGTTTTCTCTTCCCAATTCGGGATCAGGTGGGGAGGTTTTGCTCCCAGAGTTGGTATTATGGAATCCAAAGTTGGGGCAGGGGTGGATTACTACGCATTGAGAGATCGGCTAAAGTTCAGTTTAGACATTTTTGATTTTAACCGCCGTCCCCGTCCTCATTTCAGGTTTTGGACACGATTTGTAGCATCTAAGTATTTTAATCTTCTTATTGGAGTAGATAATTTTACTTTAGCTCCTAGGAGAGAAATATACTTTGGCCTGGAGCTATGCTTTTAATGAAGCAAAAAACAGCTTTTATATGTCAGAATTGTGGCTTCCATTCTCCTAAGTGGTTGGGCAGATGCCCCAATTGTGGAGAGTGGAATACCTTGATTGAAGAAGTGGAAGAGAAAGTTACGGCTGAATTTTCTTTTCTGCCCTCTGAGCCTATCCTCTACGAAAAAATAAAAGAGGCAAAAAGAGAGAGAATAAAGACAGGAATTGAAGAGTTAAATCCCGTTCTTGGAGGTGGAGTTGTCCCTGGTTCTCTGGTATTGATCGGGGGTGAGCCGGGAGTGGGAAAGTCCACTCTTCTTCTTCAAGTGAGCCGTGATTTTGCCGCCCAGGGCGAAGGTGTGTTGTATGTATCAGGGGAAGAATCATTGGAGCAGATCAAAATTCGAGGTGATAGGCTCGGCCTTCAAAACGAAAAATTGTACCTTTTGGCAGAAACCAACCTTGAGCGAATTATAGCCCGTGCTGAAAAATTGAATCCTCAAATTTTTGTTTTGGATTCTATCCAGACTATTTTTTCTTCAAAGCTGTCTTCAGGCCCGGGTACAATCAGTCAAGTTCGAGAAGTTGCAAATCAGGTCTTTCGGTTTGCTAAGAAGAACCAGATTGCCTCGTTTCTTATCGGCCATATCACCAAAGAAGGCTCCTTAGCTGGACCCAAAGCTCTGGAGCACATAGTGGATGTTGTCCTTTATTTTGAGGGGGAAAGGGATCACAGCCATCGGGTGCTTCGTGCTCTAAAAAACAGGTTTGGACCTGTCTCGGAGCTTGCCATATTTGAGATGGGAACGAGAGGGCTTCAGGCTATTGCTAACCCTTCCGCTTTTTTCTTAAAGGAGAGACCAACAAAAGAAGCAGGCAGTGTGGTTATCTGTACCATCAAGGGTTCCCGTCCTTTACTCGCGGAGATTCAGGCTCTGGTTTCTTCGACCTTGTTCACTGGGAATCCGAGAAGGATGACAATTGGCCTCGATCATTTTCGAGTCGCTATGCTTTTAGCTATCATCGAAAGAAAGCTTGGCTTTAGCTTTGCCGGAGAAGATATTTACATCAATGTAGCTGGCGGGCTGACCATTGACGAGCCCGCTACAGATTTAGGAGTGATAATGGCGGTCGTCTCTTGCCTGAAGAACAAAGTAATTCCTGCAGATGTCACTGTTTTTGGAGAAGCTGGTTTAAGCGGGGAAATTCGCTCTGTAAGTCAACCCTTGGCCAGGTTGAAAGAAGCCCACTCGCTCGGTTTTCAAAGGGTTATTATGCCCCAGGGCAACATCTCTCAATTAGATAAAGAGGATATACCGGATATGAAGCTTGTGGGAGTGAAAAACGTCAAACAGGCATTAAGCGTTATATTTTAAGGAATAATAAAATGGGCATTTTTATTTTTCGCTTTTTCATTATTGTTTTAATAACATTAACAGGGTATTTCTTTCCTCCTTTTCATTTAGCACCTTATTTTGGGGCAGCGACAGGTTTTTTATTGAGCATTGTTATTGTTTACCTGGAGACCAGAATTCGGAAAAGCCAGTTTAAGGTTATCTGGAGTTCGACAATAGGTACCCTTGCCGGTGTTCTTTTAGGTTGGGGCCTGGGTTCTATTTATCAAACGATTGCAAGCGATAATTCCACAACAATTTTTATCAGGATATTTTTTCTCCTCATCATGCCTTACATTGGTTTCTTAGTCGGCACTCGAAAGTTTGAATGGCTTGAACCTCCGCATCTTTTCCACTTTTTTAAAGAAAAAAATGTAAAAAATGCAGGGCGCAGTTATAAGATTCTAGATACAAGTGTTATTATTGATGGGCGCATTGCGGATATCTGCGATACAGGATTTATTGGTGGGACTCTTGTCATCCCCCAGTTTATCCTCAAGGAGCTTCAATTTGTGGCAGATTCTGCTGATGGAATGAAAAGGCAGAGAGGAAGGAGGGGGCTGGATGTTCTGGATCACATCCAGAAGTCTTCTCAGGTATCAACCATAATCTCTGAGATGGATTTTCCTGAGGTCAAAGAGGTGGATTCCAAGCTCATTGAATTAGCCAAGCAGATGGATGCTAAAATCATCACCAATGATTTTAACCTCAATAAAGTAGCCCAGCTCCAGGGGCTCCATGTTCTTAACATCAATGAACTCGCGAATGCTATAAAACCAGTGGTTTTACCAGGAGAGACAATAAAAGTTTTTATTCTTAAAGAGGGAAAGGAAAAAGACCAGGGAGTGGCTTATCTGGACGATGGAACTATGGTTGTGGTCGATAACTCACGCAAGATGATCGGACAGAACATTGACGTAACCGTTACATCTGTTCTTCAGACAACAGTCGGCAAGATGATATTCGGACGCTATAACAAAGTTTCTCGATGAGCGAAGTTACGGCTATCATTGTTGCTGCTGGAGAAGGAAGGCGCTTTGGTTTTTCCAAACAATTTGCTCTTTTAGGGGGAAAATCGGTCTTAGGTCGGTGCCTGGAAATGTTTGAAGCCCACAAGAAGGTTGAAGCAATCGTGTTGGTCCTAAAGGATGTAAGCCTCAAAAAGGAGTATCTTAAACGCTACAGAAAAATTGTTGCCGTTGCCAAGGGAGGAAAAAGGAGACAAGATTCTGTTTTTTCGGGATTTCGTCAGATTTACCCGGAGAAGGCGGAAATTGTACTTGTTCATGATGGGGTTAGATCCTTGGTCAGTGAAGACTTGATTGATCGGGTCATTGAGGCAACCAGGGAAACT
>JAUWJP010000087.1 GCA_030607635.1 Candidatus Aminicenantota bacterium | reverse complement strand
TACAACTGCCAAGGCCAAGGAGAATGGATAATCCGTCTTGTACTCCCTCTCGGCAAGAGCAGTATTCTTGGAATAGCAATAAGGGCAGGTCTTCTCTGAAAGGCTTTGCATGGTTTAAAACTTCTGATCACCTTCCGAAACTTATCACACACACATTACCCTGTCAATCATTGGGGAATAGGAGAGATATGTACCTTCGATTTAAGATCGGCGGCTGTAGTTGACGTTTCCTTCAATGCCATACGTTCTTTTGCCCATAACCAAAGTATTCCTAATATGCCTGAATAAATCTATCACACTCGCATAGATATCACCCAAGATGGGATTGTTCTTCTCCGCATCTTTTGCTCGTGCCCACAGAGGTATAACCTGAGTCTCCTGAACTGCACCGAGGTCAATTTTGATGTCCAGATCTTTCATGCTACTCTCTCTCTAGAAGACAGACGTGGCGCCAATATCTCATAATTTAGTCAACTCTCTTTCATGATTAGAAAGTGAAGTTGTTATGTTCCCTTTTTTAACAGGGATTGTCTATTTCCTGCGGATTTATTATTGACTGGATATGTTTCTTCTATGAATATTTTCAGTGTAGCAGCTCAGGGGGTGGAAATTGAACGAAAATGAGTAGAAATCAGAGCAGGCACAAAAACCAAATGTTTTAATGCAGAAGGAAGATGTCTAAGCATTGAATTACTCTCATTTATTCTATAATATATATCAAGTTTTATGAGGAAAAATAAGAAAGGAGAGTTTTAAATGAGAAAAAGCATCATATTTTTCTTGGTAGCTGCGGGATTTTATCTGATGTGGACTGGGGCAGTTTTTAATGCAAGAGCTGCAGGAGAAGATGAAGACTTCATAAAAGAGGAGATGAAATGGCGTGAAGAGCGGGATAGGCAGATGCAATCCCCAACAGGCTGGCTGACAATCGCCGGGCTTTACTGGCTTGACGAAGGAGAGAACACGTTTGGCACTGACAGGACGAACAAGCTGGTCCTTCCCTCAGGCTCTGCCCTTGCTTTCTGCGGCAAGTTTGTCCTTGGGGAAGGTAAAGTCAAGGTTGCTGTTGCAGAAGGAGCCGGGATCAAGATTGAAGATGAGGAAATTGGAGAAAAAATCCTTACAGGCGATGATCAAGGAAAACCCGACGTTCTGGAGCTTAATGACCTGAGGATGTGGGTCATAAAGAGGGGCGAGCGCTATGCAATCAGGATGAGAGATTTCAATGCCCCTGCATTTAAGAAATTCAATGGGCTGAATTTTTTTCCTCCAAACGAAAAGTTCAAGATAAAGGGGAATTTTGTTCCTTATAATGAAGATAAAATCATAGAGGTGACAACTGTTGTCGGGACAAAAGCTGAAATGGCTTCCCCGGGTTATGTCACTTTTGCTGTTGACGGGAAGGAGTGCCGTCTGGAAGCTTTCAAGGCCGACGAAAAGAACACAAAACTTTTCATTATTTTTAAAGACAAGACAAACGGTGAAGAGACTTATGAGAAAGGCAGGTTTATGGTCTCTGATGTCCTGGAGAACGGAGAGGTGGACCTCAATTTCAACAGGGCCTATAACCCTCCGTGTAATTATACTTCATATGCGACCTGTCCGGTGCCTCCGCCTGAGGCGAACTGGCTCAAGGTCCGTATCGAGGCTGGCGAGAAGAAGTATCCGGCGGGACTTCACTAAAATTGTAGCTTAGGCCGAGTTTGAAGAGATTCGAATGGAAGCGTTTTTTTTCTTTTTCTAGTCTCCAGGACTTCTATTCTCTATTCTCTAGTTTGGCTGTTCTAACTTGTTGATTTCAATGAAGTAATTGCCTATTTTCGTAATTACTCAATAATTTGTGGCAAGAAGGGTAGTAAACGAGAGCGAGGGCTCATTTTGATCGAAATTAATCTTGACTATCTCTATTGTAATCTATAGATTGACGCAGCCTAACTACAATTTGCTACAATTTGTTATGCTTCCCCTTATCATCCTTCTATGATGAAGCAAACGATAACAAAATAATAATTTCAGTATAAGACTTTGTCTTCACCGAGCTTCTTTATACGTTCGTTGATAATCTTAAGAATTAAGACTCTCCGGAGAAGAACAGCGTTGATTTCCTTATCTGTCAGATATTCTCCGACAATATCCCTAATAAGTTCAAAATTTAAGGACTTCAACTTTTCGACAAAAGCTCGGGGAAGCTCTTTCATAATTTTTGGGCCTTCTTTATATTTCTCAGTGTAAATGAGATTTTTTGTGAATTTTTTAGATGTCCGGAAAGTGCGGGAGTGGTCGGGAAGGATTATCCGCCAGTCCTTTGTTATGAAAATATTCCCCGAATGTCGATCTTCATTGGCAATCAAGTTATCAAAAGCCCACCGCAAGTAGGTGGCCCTATTGTAGTAGAAGATTTTGTAAGGGGGAACTTTAATTTTCTTCTCATTTTTCTCCTCAGCTTTTATCCAATAATCCACCCAAAGTTGACAGGATCCTCGCTCCCCTCTAAATTTTTTTTCAATTGTGGGCGAGATCATGTTTAGCTCTAGATATTTGTCTAAACGGTATGCAGCGATTTCCCATTTCCAGTTCTCTATAAAGCCCTTCATTCGGCCCTCTGCATTTTTCCAGAGGGCCTTTCTTGTAACTCCATTTTTTTCTAAGGTCAGGTCCCAGGGTTCAGTTACTGCTTCTCGACTTTTTTGTTGTTCCTGCCCGATAATTTTTGCGGTTTTAAGAAATTCTTCCCATTTTTCTCTTTCTGCCAGTTCCTCTGAAGTGAACTGAGCCATGGATTGAAATTGAAAGCCCAAAAAAACAATAAAGAAAAAAGGAATAATGATTCTATTTCTCATTTTCTTCCCTCCTTAGGGCTGGAAAGTTGCTAAGTTACTCAAGCTTCCCAGGATCCCTCAATCAATATATGGAAACAGTAAACTTATTAATCATGCATTATGACAGTTTTCACAACTCAGCTAATCGCTTTTTGCATCCACCGCCTCAGAAATATCCGGATCAGCGGCTTTCCAAAGGGAGAGGAATTTCTCGTAATGCTCTATGGCTTTGTCCTTCCAGCGTTTCTGTTGGATGTGCTGATCATTCCAACGGAGGCAGGTTCATATTCCGCAGCATATCATGTAAGCGTTGGTCATCCCACAGAGGCTTAAATTGAGGAAGTACTCTGATCCAAGGAACCCAGCAATGGGGGTGTTCATAATTCAGCCATTGGAATGCCTCATCTTTATTTCCCAGTGCTGCGTTCAATCCGACTAGACCAAAAGCTCCGTATGGGTTGGGTTCCTCTTTTTCCAATTCAGCAAGGATCTCCAGCGCCTTATCTCTCTGTCCAGCCCTTGCATAGGCCTCCCCAAGGAGATGTCTCAACCCTGGGTAGCGCGCTGCTGCTTTTTGGGATACAGCAATGGCCTCCTCATACTTTCCCATCTCTAGGTAGATATATGTTTTCACTAACAATCCGCTCCAGCTATCGGGACTCAATGCAAGCGCCTTATTTACTTCCTCGAGCGCTTCCTCGTACCGCCCCCCAATCCAATACAATCCTCCCAGCCAAGCCGTGTGCAGAGGCGTAAGCGGGTCCAGCTCTTGAGCACGTTTATGTTCTGCTATGGCTTCCTCCATGCGATCGAACAGGATGAGCTGCCACGAATACCAGTAGTGAGCCATGGCCAGATTGGGATTGATTTCTAAGGCACGCTGGAAGGCCTGTTCTGAAGCATCCCATTCCCAATCATAGTATCCCGCGATAAAACCGAAAGAGTTAAGAGTTTCGGCCAGCGTATCATCCAGCCTCATTGCTCTTTGTGCTGCTGCCTTGGCTCGCGGCAAGGAATCTTCTGTAGCCATCGCGCTATGAGAGATTTGGATGTAGGCGGCCGCCAGCCCTGCATACGCCATAGCATCTGACGGGTCTTTCTCGACTGCTTCGTGGAAATAGGCTACGCCCTTTTGGTATCCATCTAGGGTGCCCTGGTTCATGTGAAACTTGCCCTTTAAGTAGGCTTCCTGAGCATCGGGATTAACTTGGCGGGCACTGGCCAAGATTGACTCTGCCTGTGGTGTCAGTTTGGCCCTGACCTCTTGTGCAATGGTCCGTGCTATTTCACTGTGCATCATCAAAACATCGGTCAAAACCCGGTCATATGTCTCCTCCCAAAGGTTCCGCTCCTCGGGAAATACATCTATCAACTGCACCCGAATACTCACGTTATCGCCTGCCTGCTGCACCGTCCCTGTCACAACTGCATCCACGTTTAGTTCTTGGGCAATCTCCTGCAATGATTTCTCCGATCCCTTGTACCGCATCATTGACCTGAACGAAATCACCCGGAGCGTTCCAACCCGGGCCAGCTTCCCGGTCAACTCATCGGTTATCCAATCGACAAAATACTCCTGTTCCGTGTCACCGGTGAGGTTCTCCAACGGCAGGACCGCAATCGAATCGATGGTTGCAGCTCGAGTTGTGTACAGATAGATCGCACCTGCGATGATCAAAACCAGCAGAAGAGGAACTCCCCCATACAGCAAAACACTCTTCCACTTGATTTTGAGCTTTTCCTTCAGAAGTCTCTTCCTCCTGGCTGGAAGTTTTCTCTCCCCAAGGGGAATCCCTTCCTCAATATTGATTAAATCCGCCAGGAGCTCTGCGGTCGTCTGATACCTTCGCTCTCTATCCTTCTCCATGCATATCAATATCAAACGGCTAAGGTCCTCTGAAAGCTCAGGATTGAGCTTCTTCGGATCTGGAGGTAACTTGGACTTGTGTTTCAAAGCCACACTTAGAGCTGTGTCTCCTTTAAAAGGGACACTCCCTGTCGCCATCTCATAAAGAATCACTCCTAAGGAATAGATATCTGAATGCTGGTCCGCCTCTTCTCCCTCTGCTTGCTCGGGGGAGATGTAATCCGGTGTCCCGATCATCATTCCTGTCACTGTCACCCCAGGCGCCTCAAGCGAACGGGCAATCCCAAAATCCATGATCTTGGCATCGCCTTCTTTATCGATCATGATGTTCTGAGGTTTCAAATCCCGATGCACAACGCCCAGCCTATGTGCCTCAGTCAAACCTTCACACACCTGCTTAGCTATTGATATTGCTTCCCCGGCTGCTAACTTCCCTTTCCTTTTTATCAGGCTCTTTAGATCTTCACCCGGAACATACTCCATGGTGATGTATGGAGTACCTTCCTCCTTGGCGATGTGATACATCCGGCACACGTTCTTGTGAGAGATCTTGCGGGCAAATTTCAGTTCATTCCGGAAGCGTTCAACAGTAGTTTCATCAGAGGCAATTTCAGGTTTCAAGAGCTTTATGGCAACTTCTTCATTAATCTCCTTATCTAAAGCCTTATAAACCCTGCCCATGCCTCCTTTTCCGAGCTCCTCGATGACATCATATCTGGATGCAAAAGTAGTTCCTGTTGTTAATCCTTTCGCGGGCGTCTCGAGAGTTTTTGTGGGAGAAATTTCCTCTAAGGGCTTAAGTGGAGTAGAACACTTGCCACAATAAAGAGTATCATCGGGATTCTCAAACTGACATTTAGGGCATTTGATAGCCATCTTCACCCCCTTTTATGGAATGAAAGTAAAGTTCTCACTTGAAGCTCTTTTAATCACTGTCAAGCCTAATGCAATTATTATCACAGTAGGGATGCGATGTCAATTGAACGGAAAAGCAGACCTATCCCCATGTCTTCATTTTGTCACTAGATTTACTAAAAACCGCTTACTTCTGCGTATGACTGCTAAAGCGGAAAATAAAGGATTACCACTAAAAAAAATTGTGTAGTATAGTTAACTATGCAACTATCTAAAGAAATTTAGAGTTGATTCTTGCAACTCTGGGAAGAGAATTCTGAGTATGCAAAAATAATATGACATCTCTATTAAATATGTTACACTTGTAACAGAAATGTTACAAAGGAGAATGACATGAAATTTCGCATCTCACTATTGGATGTACTAAACTCAAAAACGAAGATAAAGATAATAAAATTCTTGCTAACACATGAAGCTTCTATGAGTGAAAGGGAAATCGCTTCCATTTTAAAAGTCTCTCATATGAGTGTTAATAGGACAATGCGAGAGCTTGCTGAGTTGAATTTCGTAAATTTTGTTACTATTGGAAAAGCTCATTTATGGAGAGTAAATCATAAAAGTTATGCTTTTAGAGCTTTATCTGAATTGATTAAGGGCGTTTCAGGAATTCAAGAGCCTATAGAGGAACTAAAAAAGATATTATTAAAAAATCTATCCAAGACCTTGATTAAAAGAATAGTTCTTTTTGGCTCCATAGCTAAAGGCTCGGAAAGGACAAATAGCGATATAGATATTTTTGTTTTGGCTAGAAACAAGCAGAGCAAAGAAAAACTTGAGTCCTCAATAGAGAAATTATCAAATATATGTTTTGAGATGTATGGAAATAGACTAGCTCCTTATATCTTAACGGATCAAGAATTGAAACAGAAAAAAAATTTGAAGGTTATTTCTGAAATTAAAAAAGGAATTGAAATCTATTCGGGAAAGAAAGGATAAATTATGACGCCTAAATTCAGAACAAGAGATGTTGAAAAGTCATTATATATTAACTATCTTAAGCGTGCTGAAGAATGCCTCCATGCGGCAAAAAATTCCTTTGCTATACAAGAATGGAATGCAGCTACAATTAATGCTATTCATTCTTGTATTTCCGCTTGTGATGCTATCTGTACATATTTTTTAGGCAAGCGCGATGCTGGAGAAAGTCACAACGATGCCGTAACCATTTTTAGGACGATTAAAGTCGATGATGAAGAAATAAACACAAATGCAAATAGAGTCTTAAGAATACTTCGCATAAAAAATATGGCCGAATATGAAGAAAGATTAGTCCATAGATCTGAAGCCGAAAAGGTCTTAAAAGACTGTGAAAGATTTCTTGAATATGTCAGAAGAAAGTTGCCATCATGATAGTGGTCAAATGAAGTGTTCAGTTTATACAAGAGTATCAACCGATAACCAAGCCGAAAAAGAGTATAACTCCTGGAAGGCTCAGGAAGAGAAAATAAAGGCTTATATCAGAATTCAGGAAAACCTGAAACACTATAAGGTTT
>JAUWJP010000300.1 GCA_030607635.1 Candidatus Aminicenantota bacterium | reverse complement strand
ATGTATGCTCCCAAGGGAGCCATCGAGAGATTGCTGGCTAATGTGGGCTGGAAGATTGAAGATGTTGACCTCTTCGAAATAAACGAAGCCTTTTCTTCCCAGTTAGTAGTATTGATTAAAGAGTTAGGTCTGGATAGAGAAAAGGTCAATGTTCATGGAGGAGCTGTAGCCTTGGGCCACACGATCGGAGCTACAGGAGCCAGGATTTTACCGACATTGATTTACGCTCTAAAACACAGAGGCCTCAAGAAAGGTGTGGCCGCTCTCTGCTTGGGTGGAGGAGATGCTGTGGCCATGGCTGTAGAAATGGTATAAGCAAGGAGGAGTAATGACCATTAAAAAAATAGGAATCGTTGGTGCTGGAACCATGGGTACGGGTATCGCCCAAGTTGCTGCCACTTCTGGATTTGAAATCATCCTGCATGATGTTGGAGAAGATTATCTCCAGCGCTCTTTGAAGATAATAGATAAGAGTCTGACGAAGCTTTCGGAGAAAGGAAAAATCGAGGAAGACAAGGATAAAATACTATCTCGAATAAAGACCACCACGAGTCGTTCGGAAATTAAAGAGGTTGACTTTGCTGTGGAGGCAGCCTTCGAAGATTTTGAGGTGAAGAAGAAAATACTCTTAGAGCTTGATAAGATGCTTGCTCCTTCAGTCATCCTGACATCTAACACCTCATCCATTTCCATAACGCGTCTTGGAGCTTTGACCGGTCGCCCTTCCCAATTTATGGGAATGCATTTCATGAATCCCGTGCCCTTGATGGCATTGGTGGAGCTGATCAAAGGGATGGCAACTTCCCAGGAGACATTCGACGAAGTGAAGAGCCTTGCCGAGAAGATGGAAAAGGTCCCTGTAGAAGCGACTGATTTCCCGGGATTTATCTCAAACCGAATTTTGATCCCCATGATCAATGAAGCTGTTTATGCCTTGATGGAGGGGGTTGGCACAGCTGAAGCAATTGATACAGTGTTGAAGGTGGGCATGAACCATCCCATGGGGCCCTTGGCCCTGGCTGATCTTATAGGGCTTGATGTCTGTCTTGATATCATGGAAGTCCTCCATGAGGGATTTAAGGATTCGAAATACAGACCCTGTCCGTTGCTGAGAAAAATGGTAGAGGCTGGCTATCTTGGCCGGAAATCAGGAAAAGGATTTTATGACTACAGCAAATAATCTCTTGTGTTAATAGCTTATAAATAGGAAGAACTATTTAATAATCTTTGAATATAAGTTAAAATTAAAGGATAAAAAATAAGAATATTTATAAAATTGATAAGAACCCGTTTACTTGGGGGAGGATAAAATGAAAGAAGACGCAACCGGAGAAAAGCAAACCTCGAGAGATAGAGCAATTGAGGCCGCACTCTCTCAGATAGAAAAGCAATTTGGCAAAGGATCTGTGATGAAGCTCGGGCAAAAAGATGCAGCAGTTAAAGTGCCTGTAATCCCTACTGGCTCCATATCTTTTGATCTAAGCTTAGGCATAGGCGGATTTCCCCGGGGAAGGGTTGTTGAGATTTTTGGCCCTGAGGCTACAGGAAAGACAACTTTGGCAATTCATGTCATTGCGGAAGCTCAGAAACAGGGCGGCCAGGCTGCCTTTATTGATGCCGAACACGCCTTAGATCCGAAGTACGCAGCCAATATAGGTGTGGATGTGGACAGTCTCCTCATCTCTCAACCGGATTATGGAGAGCAGGCTTTGGAGATTGCCGAGGTTCTTGTCCGCAGTGGGGCTGTGGATGTCATCGTTGTCGACTCCGTGGCTGCCCTTGTGCCCAAGGCAGAGCTTGAAGGAGAGATGGGAGATGCCCATATGGGTCTTCAAGCACGTCTTATGTCCCAAGCCTTGAGAAAGCTGACTGCCATAGTCAGCCGTTCAAAAACATGTTTTATCTTTGTTAACCAGATCAGAGAAAAAATCGGATTTTTTCTGGGCAGTCATGAGACAACGACAGGTGGAAGAGCCCTAAAATTTTACACTTCATTAAGGGTTGATATCAGGAGAATCGCCACCTTAAAGGAAGGAGACAAAGTCATCGGGAACAGAGTGAAAGTAAAAATTGTTAAGAATAAAATGGCGCCTCCTTTCAGATTGGCTCAGTTTGATATCATTTTTGGTGAGGGAATCTCGAAGGAAGGGGATTTGGTTGACTGCGGGGTAGATACGGGACTGATTGAGAAAGCTGGAACCTGGTACTCTTATAAAGGAGAGCGAATCGGGCAGGGAAGAGAGAGTGTCAAAAGGCTCTTGAAGGAGAACGAAGAGTTAGCCGCTCAGCTTGATATGGAAATTAGAAAGGAACTCGGTCTTCTTCCGTCTGAAGAGGCAGCCGAGAAAGCTTCGGGGAAAGTCGTTGAAGCAGCCGCAGAAAAAGCCGCCGAGAAACCGGTAGAGAAAGTTGCTGAGAGAGTAGGTAAGAAACCCGCCATAAAATAATTTTTTTTGATTATATTCAGGTGTTTTTAAATTCTTTATCTTAATCCTGTATTTTTACATCAGGAAAAAAGCTTTTTAAGGATTTGTAGACCCACGCTGCTATTT
>JAUWJP010000044.1 GCA_030607635.1 Candidatus Aminicenantota bacterium | reverse complement strand
CCCGAGCCAGAAAAGGATGAAGACCTTCCCTTTTAAAAAAGGGTAAAAAATGGGGACAGGCCCCGTTTTTAATGTCATTGCGACGAGAGAAGTGACACTGCAATCTCAACCTTTCTTTATAAGATTGCTTCGTTTCACTCGCAGTGACGGATTGCCGCGCTTCCTTCGGTTGCCTGCAATGATATGTTATCGCTAACTTTGGGATGAGGGCTAAAGGACAATGAAAGTCGAAGAGAGGCTTAAATTAAAAAAGAAGGCCGTAGAGCGTGAGCTGGAAAGCATTCTTTCTCAGGAAAACTCCCTCCTTTTCCAGGCGATGAGACATGCTGTTTTCTCTGGAGGGAAGAGATTTAGACCTATGCTCGCTCTCTCTTCAGGGGAGTGTTTCGGAGCCTCCTCTGACTTGGTCCTGCCCTTTGCCTGCGCCCTGGAGTTAATCCATAATTATTCGCTTGTCCACGATGATCTGCCTTCGATGGACAATGATGATTTTCGCCGGGGCAAGCCTTCCTGCCATAAAGCCTACGGCGAGGATATTGCACTCCTGGCTGGTGATAGCCTTCTGACCATGGCTTTTGAAATCGCAGCTCAAGCTCCTCTGAGAAATAATCTCCAGATTAAAAGAGGACAGATCATCAAGGAAATTAGCCAGTTTGCGGGCGTAAGAGGAATGGTCGGGGGACAGCTTATGGACATAACGCTTTCTCAAGACGCGTTGACAGAAGAAATCTTTCATGAGCTCATCCTTAAAAAAACAGGCTCGTTAATTATCGCTTCAGTCAAAACGGGTGCGATTCTGGGTGAGGCAGGAGATTCGGAGCTTGAAGCCGTTATCAAATACGGGAGGAATGTAGGCCTTGCTTTCCAAGTCAGGGATGATATTCTCGACTCAGCCAAAGATACGCAAAAAGGCCGCCTTCCCCGACCCAACTATGTTTCTCTATTCGGGCTTAAAGGCTCAGAACGCAGGCTGAAAGACTTTGTCGAGGCTGCAAAAAACGCACTGGATGAAGCTTCTTTGGAATCGGAGGAACTTTACTACCTAGCTGCAAAACTTTTAGAGCTCGAGAAAAGGAGTGAAAATGAGCAGAATTCTTGATGGGATAGAAAGCCCGCACGATTTAAAAAAGCTCCCTGTTAAAGATCTCTCCAAAATCGCAAAAGAGATTAGAGGTCTAATCCTTGATGTTGTCTCCAAGCACGGAGGGCACCTTTCATCAAACTTGGGTGTGGTCGAGCTAACTCTTGCTCTCCATTATGTCTTTGACACTCCTCGAGATAAGATCATCTGGGACGTGGGCCATCAATGCTATCCCCATAAGATTTTAACCGGGAGAAAAGAGAAGTTCTGGACTCTTCGTCAGTATCAGGGTCTGTGCGGATTTCCATCCCGGAGTGAAAGCGAATACGATGTTTACGATACAGGCCATGCCTCAACCGCCCTTTCTGCCGCACTGGGAATGTCTGTTGCCCGGGACAAAAAGAAAGAAAACCATAATGTTGTGGCGGTTGTGGGAGATGGGAGTTTTACAGGGGGTGTAGCCTGGGAGGCCTTAAACCAGATCGGGCATCTAAGAAAAAAGTTAATTATCGTTCTAAATTATAATGAAATGTCCATTGCTCATAATGTGGGAGCCCTGTCCAAGCATCTCTCCTACATTGTTTCCGGGCAGCATTACCTGAAAATAAAAGACCTTGTGAAATCTATCGTGGGAATTATCCCTGCCGTGGGCAAGCCTATGGTTAAGGTAGGCGGGGCAGTGGAAGAAGCAATCAAAAAGATGGTTTTCCCTGGCTTGGTTTTTGAAGAACTGGGGGTGAGGTACATCGGTCCAGTCCAGGGGCACAACCTTAGATCTTTAATCGAGGTTTTTGAAAATGCTAAAGATTATGACGGGCCTGTGCTCATTCATTGTGTCACTCAGAAAGGAAAAGGGTATTCTCCAGCGATATCCAATCCAGAAGGCTTCCACAGCGCAAGCCCTTTTGATATCCAGACAGGAGAAACTTTAAACAAGGATAAGAGACCAAGCTTTTCTTCTGTTTTTGGACAGACTGCGGTGAAAATAGCCAAAGAAGATGAGAAAATTGTGGCCATTACGGCTGCTATGCCCGATGGAACAGGCTTAAGGCCTTTTGCCGATCGTTTTCCTGAGCGATTTTTTGACGTCGGTATTGCCGAGCAGCATGCTGTTGATTTTGCCTCGGGTTTAGCCCTCAGCGGCCTGAAGCCGGTGGTGGCTATCTACTCCACTTTCCTTCAAAGGGCTTATGACCAGCTTTACCACGATGTTTGTTTGATGGATATCCCTATCTTGTTTGTCCTTGATAGAGCAGGTATTGTGCCCGATGATGGTCCTACCCATCAGGGTATTAATGATATCATCTACTTGAGACATTTACCCAACATGATCGTTATGGCGCCCAAGGACGAGAATGAATTGCAGCACATGATAAAATCCGCTCTTTCTTATTCTCATCCTGCGGCTGTCCGTTATCCCAAAGGAAAAGCGCTGGGTGTTCCATTAGATGAAGATTTCAAGGAGATTCCCCTTGGCAAGAGTGAGGTTCTTAAGGACGGGGAGGATTTACTAATAGCCTATGGCAGCATGGTTTACCCTGCTCTGGAGGCAGCTCGGAGGCTGGAGCAGGAAGGGATAAGCCTGGCTGTTGTGAATGCCAGGTTCGCTAAGCCTCTTGATGAGGAGGCGATCCTTCGTTTCGCTAAAAAGGGAAGAGTGATTATTACCGCAGAGGAAGGTGTTACAGCCGGCGGGTTTGGAAGTGCTGTTAGAGAGCTCTTAGACAGGGAGAAGAGGTTCGATATCAGATTCAAGATCATAGGGCTCCCTCTGGAGATCTACGCACTGGGCAAGGTTGATCAGGTAAAAAAGAAATACCTTCTGGATGAGGAAGGTCTCTTCAAACAAATAAAAGAATTTTATGCAGGAGCCTGATTCTTTGTAGGGGTTGATTCTTTGTAGGGGCTTGATTCATCAAGCCCACCGTTTGTTTTTTATAAAAATGGTTAAAAAAATGGAGACTGCACCCCTTTCAACTTTCAAGTCCTCAAGAACAAGATAGAGAGACTATCCTCTTTTGAGGAGAGGTTTTTTCTTGATGAAAAAGGAAAGAGCAGATAAGATTGTTGCAGGCCGCGGTTTGGCTGAAAGCTCCCAGAAGGCTCAGGCTTTGATCATGGCAGGATTAGTTTTTTCAGAAGGGCAGAGGATCGAAAAACCGGGTCAGATGATAGGCGCAGACCAGGAAATTTCGATTAAAGAGAAAATGCCCTATGTAAGCCGCGGGGGGCTAAAACTTAAAGAAGCACTGGAGGCATTTCAAATACCCATCCAAGGGAAGGTTGCAGCAGATTTAGGAGCCTCCACAGGAGGCTTTATTGATTGCCTGCTCCAGAAAGGGGCAAAAAGGATTTATGCCGTGGATGTGGATATACGCCAGATAGACTGGCGCTTAAGAGAGGATTCGCGGGTTATTTGTATACAGAAAAATGCTCGCTATTTAAAAAAAGATGATTTCGGAGATGCCCTGGATATCGTCACCACAGACTTATCCTTTATTTCTGTGCTTAAAGTCTTGCCTGCTGTGAAAGAATTCCTGGGCGGCGGCAGGCTCCTTTCTCTTATCAAACCTCAATTTGAGGTAGAAAAAGGTCAAGTGGGAAAGAAAGGAGTAGTCAGGAACCCGGCTTTGCATGAAGATGTCCTAGACAGGATCATCGAAGAAGCGCATAAAATTGGATTCGCCCTGAGAGATTTAATCAAATCCTCTCATCGAGGCCAGAAAGGAAACCGAGAATTTTTTATCTTCTGGTCTTTAGAGGAGGAGTCTTTAGGTCAGGGCGAAGTTCAGAGATTGATCAAGGAGGCGGTCTGGAATGAAAAAAATTAAACGAGTGGGTCTTGTTATAAAACCTCATGCTCCTCGCATTGAAAAAATTTTGGCAGAGCTCCTCCATTACTTTGAAGAGAAAGGAATAGAGTGTCTCTTGGAGGGAGCGGCCGCGCAAAAACTTAAAAGAGGCGAGGGAATACCGAGGGAGAAGCTCCCGGGGAAAGTTGAATTAGTGGTTGTCCTGGGAGGAGATGGCACCCTGCTCAGCATTGCCCATTTGGCAGCCCAGAGGGATGTTCCAGTTTTGGGGATCAATATGGGGGATCTGGGCTTTTTAACAGAAGTACCCCTCGATGAGATGCACTTAACCCTGGATGCTTTTTTAGGGGGAGATGAGAAGATTGTGAGTCCCAGGCGAATGCTTGAGATCAAAACTAAAGATAATGTCTATTATTGCCTGAATGATGTAGTCATAAACAAGGGAGCATTAGCCCGGATGATTCAGTGCAAGATCTGGATTAATGAGAAAGAAGTTACAACTTTTAGATCTGATGGCCTTATTATTGCTACTCCCACAGGATCTACAGCCTATTCTCTGGCTGCTGGAGGTCCAATCATCCAGCCCTATATTCCAGCCATTATCATTGCTCCTATCTGCCCTCACACCTTATCTTTCCGGCCTATGGTCATTTCAGATTCATCCATGATAAAAATTCGCCTCCTTACTGAAGGAGAAGAAGTCTACCTCACCCTTGATGGACAGCGTGGAAATCCGCTGGTGAAGAATGATGAGGTGGAAATCAAGCGCAGCGAGTTCGAACTCCGCCTGATTTCTTCTCCTAAAAGGAACTACTTCGATCTTTTGCAGGAGAAGTTAGGCTGGGCAGAAAGATAAATGGGGTCAGACCTATTTGACATTTTGAGAGTAGAGAATTAATATTATTTTTCATGAGCCATAAGCCTAGAGTGATTTATGTTTCGCCTGAATTCTCCCCCCTTGCTAAGTCAGGCGAACTGGCTGATGTAGCCGCCACTTTGCCCAAGTATCTCTCTTCTTTGGGGATAGAGATTTCCATCTTCATGCCCAAGTACAGAAATCCTGAGGTTGAATCCTTTCCCAAGGAACTGGTTATGAGAGATCTTATGGTTCCTGTTGGAGGAGAAAAGGTCAAGGCCTCTGTTTATAAGGGTGAGCTGGGGAAGCACGATATTTACTTTATTGATAATCCCAAATATTTCTGGAGAGACTACATCTATGGTCCAGGCAAAGGAGAATATCTGGATAACGATGAAAGGTTTATTTTCTTCAATCGTGGAGTGCTTGAGTTTTTACTCAAGGCGAAAATGCATGTCGATATTATCCACTGCAACAACTGGCCCACAGCTCTTATTCCGGTTTTCCTGCGAACGCATTATTCAAAGAAAAGCGAGTTCAAAAATATCGCTACGGTTTTTACTCTCCATAATGTTGCCTATCAGGGGGAGTTCCCTCCTGAAACTCTTGCTTTAACTGGCTTGAACTGGAATTATTTTAATCCCAAGCAGTTGTCCTTTAACGGCAGGTTCAACTTTCTTAAAGCGGGAGTGATTTTCTCAGATGTGATCAACACGGTTAGTTCGGCTTACAAAAGAGAAATCCAGACAGAGAAGCACGGTTTTGGTCTGCATAAAATATTGAATAATCGAAGAGATGTCTTTTTTAGCATCCGTAATGGTTTAGATTACGAAATGTGGAACCCGGAAACAGATCCATATATTGTCGCCAATTATTCTCTCTCTGACCTTAAACCCAAGAAAAAATGCAAACGTGACCTGATCAAAGAGTTTGGCCTTTCCCTATCAGGCAAGACTCCCTTGATAGGCATGGTCTCTTACATGAGTTCACAAAAGGGCTTTGATATATTGCTGGAGGCTGTGGATGAGCTTATGGAGATGGATGTGGGACTTGTCATTCTCGGAAAAGGACATGAAGAATACGAGAATCGATTTTTAAACATCCAGAAAAAGTATCCCCAGAAAATAGCATTAGAATTTGGGGTGAATCCTGGTTTGGCCCATAAGGTTGTTGCTGGTGCGGATATTTTTCTCATTCCCTCCCTTTACGAACCGTGTGGTTTGAATCAGTTATGCAGCTTCAGGTATGGTACTGTACCGGTTGTGAGAGCAACCGGAGGTTTAGGGGAAACCGTGAAACCTTTCAGCCTCAAAACTTTGAAGGGAAATGGCTTTGTCTTTAAAGAATATTCACCCCAGGCCTTGCTTACTACCATAAAGAAGGCTTTAAGCTGTTATGAAAAACCGGATCACTGGCAGAAAATTATGAAAGCAGGTCTTCGCGAGAATTTTTCCTGGGACACTGCAGCCAGAAAGTATACAAGACTCTACCAGAATGCTCTGGAGATAAAGAGAGGAGGTTAAGTTGGCAGAAGCCATCATGAGTGTTTCAGATGATACTTTTGAAGAGGAAGTTCTCAAAAGTGAACTTCCGGTGCTTGTGGATTTCTGGGCCGTTTGGTGCGCGCCTTGTCATATGGTTGTTCCCACCCTCGAGCATTTAGTTCAAAATTACAACGGAAAGTTGAAGGTCTTCCAACTCAATGTTGATGAGAACATGAAAATCTCTGCTAAGTTCGGCATAAGAAGCATTCCCACGCTCCTTCTTTTCAAGGGAGGGGAAATAAAAGAGACGATAGTAGGCGCGCTTCCCCAGGATAAGATTATAGATGTCATATCTAAACACCTATGAGGGAAACTTTAGATGTTGTCATCATAGGAGCCGGTCCGGCAGGCCTTGCCGCTGCTGTTTACACGGGCCGGGCTAGACTCAACACCCTCATTCTTGAAAAGGGTATGCCCGGGGGGCAAATCCTCCTCACCGATCTTGTCGAGAATTACCCTGGCTTTCCGGAGGGAGTCGTTCCCTTTCAGTTGATGGATAATTTTCGTAAGCACGCCGAAAAATTTGGGGCAAAAATAGAAACGGATGAAGTCAAAAAAATTCAAAAGCAGGATGACCTCTGGCACGTTTTAGGAGTCAAGGAAGAATATCCAACACGGGCTGTTATTATTGCTACAGGTTCGGTCTACCGCAAGCTGGGACTCCCAGGCGAAGCGAAGCTAACAGGAAGGGGAGTTTCCTTCTGTGCAACCTGTGACGGAGCTTTCTTCAGGGATAAAGAAGTAGCAGTTGTCGGTGGAGGGGATAATGCTCTTACAGAAGCACTCTTCCTGACGAAGTTTTGCCGCGCAGTGAAGGTCATCCACCGCCGGGATCAATTTCGTGGCGTGAAGATACTCCAGGAAAGGATTTTGCTAACGAAAAGACTGAAGTTCTGTGGGATTCTGTCGTCGAGGAGATTTCAGGAGAGGACAGGCTCGAATCCATAACCATAAAGAATGTCAAAGATAATAAGACTTCCATGCTAAAGCTCGACGGGCTTTTTATCTCTATCGGGATGGATCCAAATAGCGAGTTTGTGAAAGAGCTTGTGGGTTTAGATGAATGGGGGGAAATCAAGGTCAGTCAGAATATGTCCACCTCTCAGCCCGGAATATTTGCTGCTGGAGACGTTACCAATGCCTGCCCCGAACAGATGGCAACAGCGGTAGGAACGGGCGTAGGTGCCGCCCTGGCCGTGGACGAATATCTGAGCAAATAAAAATGGGAAATAAAAATGGGGCCAGGCCCCATTTTCTAAAGAGCATAACTATTTCAATAGGGGAAAAAAGTAGAAAAAAGGGACAATCTGTTTTTCCCATATTGTAGGGGGTTAATTCATCAAACCCACAATTTGATTTTAATTAGTCAGATAATTTAAAGTCTCCCAGCGATTCTACCCACTTTAGGTCTTTTTTGACCACGTTATACAGTCCTTTATCTGCTGTGACCAAAGAAATACCTTCATCATCAGCCAAAGCGAGGTAACTGGCGTCATAAGCGGATCGATTATAAATCTTAGAATAGTGTATTACCCTGGGATAATAGAGAGAAAGATTTATCAGCTTTATTTCTAAACTCATAAATCCATCTATAGCCGTGAGAATTTTTTTCTCTTGAATTCTTCCTCTTTTTTTGGCGATTACTAATCCATTAATCACCTCATATTCTAATAGCGAGGGAGCTAGAATATCTATCTCATTTGATATATATTTATCCAATATGCTCAAAGCTTTTTGGCTGTACTCTTCATCGACTAGATACCATTTTAGGACTACACTTGTATCTATGACTATCCGTTTCAACGTCTCTTCTCTAATTGTTTCTTGGATTCCTTAAAAACCTCTTCTGCCCTAATACCCGCTTTTAAGAAAGCCGTTCTCGCTTCCATAATCTTTCTATGCCCTTCTAGTCTTTTAGAGCGTTTATATTCCTCGTAAGGAATAATCACTGCAACAGGCTTTCCTCTTTTAGTCACAATAGTCTCTTCTTTCTTTTTATTGGCCTCTTCTACCAGGCGGCAGAAGCCCTTTTTTCCTTCTGCAATGCTGACAGTTGTTTCTTTCATATGACCTCCTTATTGGTTATTTATTATGACTAAGTATATAGACATCAGCTTTTAATGTCAAGCAAAAAATAGGAATTGTCCTAAAGTTGGTTGAGGCTATGTCATTGCGGGCGAAGCGAAGCAATCTCATAAAAATGAGTTATTTATTCCTATGAGATTGCTTCGCCCTTTCAGGGCCCGCAATAACAATTGTAATTTGCCTTGCCTTTAAGATGGATTATCAACTCATTGAATATCACCTTAGCTCCGGCAAATCTTCACGAGCTCGGCCAGCAGCTCATTATTGTGCTGTAATTTTTCAGCTATTCATGTTGACAAGTAAGCCGGCTTTGGACTGACCTTTTGAATCACCTGAGAATGAACTATGGTCGAAAACGGATAATCTGGAAGAGACTGAAAGATGAAGGAGGAGTTCTTCAATAAAGAAAAAAAAGAAATTGCTTCCCCCTATTGCTGTCCATCGATCTGAAATTTGTAACAAAGTCAAGCTAATTAATCTAATATTATGTATCAAAGTCAACCCAAATTAAATAACATACTGTAATAAAGTCAGCCCAATATAACTAAAGAGGAAGGAAAAAAGGGGACAGGCTGCTTTTTTAACAGAGAACAATCCCTCTTCTATGTTTTTAGCTTCAATAATTTGGACCCTTTAATAAGAAAAAGTAGCCTGTCCCCTTTTCTAATTATTTTTGCTATATTCCTTTATGAATTCTTACTTTAAAGCTATCTACAACAGCTAATTTTCCTTTTAATGCAAGATTTGTTTTTAAAAATTCAAGGAGATGATTGTGAATTAATTCCACATCCTTAGGAAAAACTTTCAATAGTATAATTCCATTAAATAATCGAGGAGGAAAATTAATTATGTTCCCGAAATCCTTGTCCCGAGTTAAGAAGACGTAATCATTTTTATTACAAAAATCAAGGATTTTCTTATCTAAAGATGATTCCAATCCTTTCTCTTTTACAATTTTTATGTCAATTTTTTCTTTCTTGAGAAAATCTATAGTTTCTTTATAGACACATTCATCGGCTAACAGTTTCACCAAAATAAATTACCTCCTCACCTTCAACTATGGCTTTTGAGAACTCAACACATGCCTTTATGTCTTCAAGTTTTATATTTGGATAATATTTCTCTATTATTT
>JAUWJP010000042.1 GCA_030607635.1 Candidatus Aminicenantota bacterium | reverse complement strand
GTGACTTCAACGCCTCTTTTGCGGGCATCTTCGACTGGTCCGGTTATCCTTTCCAGTTGATGCCAGACAGCATCGTCGGCCAATTTTATATGAGCAATTTGGACAGGGATATTGTTTCTCTCGCCTATTTCGATGGCTTCTTCAATAGCTTCAGTTATATGGCGTCCCTGATCTCTAAGATGGGTAGCATAGATTCCTCCGTAGCGGGAAACAACAGAGGCAAGCTGGACTATTTCTTCTGTCTTGGAATAAATTCCAGGAAGATAGGAAAGGCCTGTTGAAAATCCCAGGGCGCCTGCTTTCATCTCCTCATCGACTAAAGCTTTCATCTTTTCCATTTCTTCTTCTGTAGGTTCCTCCATCTTGAAACCCATAACCTTTCGTCTGATTGTGTTATGCCCGATAAGGCAGCCAAAATTTACAGATGCTCCTCGATCCTCGATCTTTTTTAAATGTTCCTTCAAGGGAAAAGGATGGCCTCCGCAGTTTCCACCAATAACAGTTGTTACTCCTTGATAAATGTAGTTATCAACGGTAGGGACCTCTGCAATTTTGCGGTCACAATGGGTATGGATATCGATAAATCCAGGGCAGATAACTAAGTTTTGAGCATCAATGCTTTTCTTTGCTTGGTTTTCATCTATAAAGCCAATCCTGACAATCTTTTGTTTCTTCAGGCCTATATCGCTTTTAAACCAGGGATTTCCCGTGCCATCTATTATGAAGCCGTTTTTTATCACAAGATCATAAGGTTTTTCCAGGAAAGTGCAGTTCGAAAGGCAAACGAGAAAAACTAGCCCGAAGAAAAAGAATAATTGTTTATAATTCCTTCTCATCCATGACTCCTTAGATAACATTATTTCATAGGAAGAAATATAAATTTTAGTCCAATTTGAAAATCGCTGTCAATTTTTTATAAAAAATAATTTGATTTTACCCTGGAATTTAATGTAAATTTTATTTTAAGCAGTTTTCCCAAATAATTGGTTTTTTGGCAATTTTGGAGGAATTGGATGGATAAGCTTATCTTCCTGGATAATGGAGCAACTTCTTTTCCCAAGCCAGAAGAAGTCTATGCTTTTATGGATAATTTCTATCGGAATTTTGGAGTTAATCCTGGACGTTCTGGGTATGACCTGTGCATGGAAACTGGAGAACTAGTGGAAACAACCCGGGAAATGCTGACAAGGTTTTTTAACGGAAAAGACCCGGATAGACTTTGTTTTTCGTATAACGCTACAGACGCCTTAAATCTTGTAATAAATGGAATTCTCAAAGAAGGCGATCACGCGATAACCACAACAATTGAACATAATTCCGTATTAAGGCCGCTTTATCACCTGCATAAATATAACGGGATTGAAGTCGATTATATCCCTTTTGATGGGAAGGGATTTGTGGACCCTGATGAGTTTCCAAAAAAATTCAAGAAAAATACTAAACTTGTCATTGTCAACCATGCCTCCAATGTGATCGGGACTATTCAGCCTATTAAAGAGATAGGGACACACTGCAGGGAGAATGGAATACTTTTTGCCATTGATGCTTCTCAATCGGCAGGAAAGATCCCTGTAGATATCGAGGAGATGAATGTGGACGTGGTAGTTTTTACCGGTCACAAATCTTTGCTTGGTCCTACAGGGATTGGTGGCCTCTATGTCAGGGAGGGAATTGAGATAAGGCATACCCGAGCAGGTGGAACAGGAGTTCGTTCTGCAGTCCGCACCCATCTCGATGAATATCCCTTCAGGCTTGAATACGGAACTTTAAATACGTTAGGAGTAGCAGGACTTCATGCAGGATTGAAATGGATAGAGAAGAAAGGATTAAATAATATCCATGAGCAGGAAATGAAACTAACAGCCATGCTCAGGGATGGGCTTAAAGATATCGAGGGAGTGACCTTATACTGCCAGGATGATTTGACAGACCATATCAGCATTCTTCCTTTTAATATCGACGGTTTTGAAGCTATTAACACAGGCACTATTCTTGACGTGGACTACAATATTGCCTGTCGAACAGGTCTTCATTGTGCTCCACTCGTCCACGAACAGCTTGGCACAGACAAAATTAAGGGAGCAGTAAGATCCGGTATTGGCCTTTTTAATACAGAAGAACACATAAATACAGCAATTAATGCGGTCAAGGAAATAGCTGAATCACGCAAAAAATAAGCCAGCCCGGCTGGGACCGCTAAAAATATAGAATCTTATATTTAAATAAGAGAGAAGATTCATATTTAAAATCTATTTCTTGCCTTTATAATATTTCTAGCTTTTATCAATTATCAAAGCATCTGCTGCGAACTCGCAGATGGTTTTCACTTCGACTCCAAGCTTGTAGTGTTTATTGAGTTCCATGAGTTGATCGATGCAATTGTGACAGGGAGTTGCGACGATCTTAGCACCGGTTTTTCTGATTTGATCTGCCTTTATTTGGCCTGCTTTAAGGCGTCTCTGGCTGAAGCGGGTCATGGCCAGCTGACCACCCCCACCTCCGCAACAAAAATTTTTCTGGCGGTTAGGATACATCTCAATAAAATGGGCCACAGCATGTTTTAGAATATACCGCTGTTCTTCTACTATTCCTCCCAGCCTAACAAGGTTGCAGGGATCATGAAGAGTGACAGGATTGGGGTTGAGAGAAGGATCGAGTTTAATCCGGCCCTGCCGGATATAATCAGCCACAATCTCAAGAATACTCTTGACTTCAAAATCGTATTTTTTGCTTAACCATTCCGGGGCTTCCCATCTGTTGGCGTTTAAGCCGTGACCGCATTCTGCAAGAACAAGTGTCTTGCAATCCAGCTTTTTCATAGATTGAACTAGCCGATCCGACATGGTTGCAGCTGCTTCATCATCACCGCTGTAATAGCCATAATTGGTGACGTCATAGTTATCACCGGAGAAGGTCCAGCTCTCCCCTACCGCATAAAAAATTTTACCGACTGCGAGAATTGATAAAGGAAAAAACATTGGTTCCCTAGGATTGACTGTGTAAAAAAGCCTGGCTCCTTTTTTATCCATCGGAAGGACGGCCTGTTTGTCACTTACTTCTTCCTGGAGTTCCTCTTCTAACCACTCTACTGTCTCAATCCAGTCTTCCTTAGCTATGCCCATGTTGTTCCCTTTCTCCAGTGCAGTATCTACAGTGGACTGGAGGCCAAGGGGAACAATGCGAATTGAAGCCAGTGCGCTTCTGGCTGTCCTTATAAGAAGATGAATATTTATGCCCAGGGAACAATTCAAAGAACATCTGCCGCACAACGTGCACCTTCCAAAAAGGGAATCAACCCATTCTCTCACCATCGCCTGATTGAATTCTTTCGCTCCTATCCAGCCAGGGATGTTTTTCCCGACAAAGCTAAAATATTTTTTAAATATTCCATTTGCCAGATTCAGTTTATAAGCGGGCAGAGATTGGACGTCCTTATGGGTTAAATAATAATGACAGGAATCAGCACAAAGGCCGCAGTGAATACAAGAGTTAAAGTAGGCAGCATATTCTTGATTCAGCTTTTCTCGAAAAACCTGGAGAGCTTTCTTCAGGTCTTCTGGTTTCAGCTGTTTTATCTTTTCTTCTAAAAGGTCTTTCATGAAAGATTTCTCACTCGTGCTATACGGGTTTTTATTCTAATGTTATTTTAGCTTCAATATTCATACTCTAAATTTTATGTGTTTTTGGAGGGAGAACACCCCTCCTACCATAAAAAAGGCCAAAGAGAATTCGGGCATAAAAAAAGAAGACACAGTGGCGAATTTTTCCGACAGGGATATAGAGAAACATCACGATCGCCACTAAAAAAAATAATGGAGTTGCTCTCACTAAATATGTATGGACAAAGGCAAAAATCAGGAAGAGGTCTACAAGAGTGTTTGCAGCGAAATCGTCCGGGCAACTTATTTTTCTCATTGTGGGAAGGAAAATTCTCTTAAAGAGGAGAGTAAAGCCGCCAAGAAACCCCAGAAAAAACAGAAACCGGAGAAAAGAGATAAAAAGCTTGGATAGTTCTAAAGGAAAAATGAGGGAAATTAGATAGAACAGAGCTGCAAATATGCCGGCATGATACAACATTCCTGCAAAATAAGTAATAAGGTGCTTACTTGAGCTTTCCTTCTCCCAGGGTAACATTCCCCGTCCGAAGGCATATAACACTCCTTTTTTTGCATCACCTCGAGGCTTTGCATAAAGGGTTTTTTTACCGAAGGAAAAGGTTTTTAAAGCCAGAATGGAAAGAGAGATAATAGCAAAAAGAAAAGAGGAAATGACTCCAAATCTTAGTAAAGAAAGCATATGGGTTTAATCTTCCTGAAGACAGCCATCAGAGAAAGCATAGAGGTTCTATCATCCTAAACACAACCATCAGGTTTGGGAAGTCCGGCGACCTTGCAGGCTCCTTTGGCAGGCCCGGAAGGGAAGAGTTCATAGATGTACTTAAGCTGAAAACCTGTGTTTTTGCAGATCTTACGAACCATGGGAGCTAATTTTTTTTCCAGATAGTGATTTCTAATATAGTTAATTACTGCCCAATGGTCATCGGTCAAATCTTCTGTTCCTTCTTCTTCTTTGGCTAAAAACTCGGCCACTTCCTTGGCCCAATTCTCATGATTAGCTAAAAATCCTTCTTCATTGACTTCTATCTTTGTCTCTTTTACTTCGATAAAAGGCATTACCAACTCCTCAATTATTTTCTTCTTTAAAACGAGCTATTATAGCACATCCAAGTTGCATGTTTTAAATTATTTCTTAAAAGTGGAAGGAGGAGATTAAAGTTCACTTTTAATAGTAAGGCGAGAGGACTATACTAACCTGATTTATTCATAAATTATGCCGACACCATGAATAAAATATTTGACAAAACAGAGATAAAAAACTTTATTATGAATGAAGTAAAAACAAATTGAATTTAAGAAAGGAGGATTGATACATATGAAAAAACATATTAACTGGATGTTATCCATTAGTCTGATTCTTATAATTGCTTCTGCTCTAACGTACACTATTCATTATTTGATTTTTCACGACCTGCATCACATTTTCATTTATATGATAGGAGATTTTGGGTTTCTATTTCTTGATGTACTTCTTGTAATCTTGCTCATCGAGAGGTTGCTTTCCAGAAGAGAAAAGCGGTCTATCATGAACAAGCTGAACATGGTTATCGGGACTTTTTTAAGTGAAGTCGGGCTGGATCTACTCAGGAAATTTTCCAATTTCGTCATAAACTCCCAAAACTTAGAACGACAGCTGGAGTTCAGCCCTGATTGGGAGAAAAAAGATTTTAAAAAAGCAATGGCTGCTGTTCAGAAATTTCCTTATGAAATTAAGATTGATAAAACTAGTCTCTCTGAAATTCGGCAATTCCTTATCAGTAAGCGTTCTTTTTTGATGCGTCTCCTTGAAAATCCCAACCTGCTTGAGCACGAACGTTTTACCGATCTGCTCTGGGCTGTTTTCCATTTGACAGAAGAGCTGGTATTTAGAGGAGAACTATTGGAAGACCTTCCAGATACTGATTATGAACATTTAAACATCGACCTTCAGCGTGCCTATTCGAAACTGACAATTGAATGGATATCTTACATTGCCCATCTAAAAGAGAGCTATCCTTACCTCTATTCTCTTGCTGCTAGAGTCAACCCGATGAACCCGCAAGCTTCTCCAGTAGTAAGCTGATACCGTAAGAATTTGATTGATCAAACCCAGATTTTTTGTCCTTGAAGAAAAGGATAGTATCTTTTACAATGATTCGATAGAAATTATAAGAGGAGGGCGAGATGGCTAAGCGCCGATTAAGAGTTTTATTTGCAGGTTTAGTAGTCTTTTTAGGTTCGTTTCTTCTGTTGTATGCCCAGGCAAATCTTTCAGTCAAAGACATTGTGGAGAAAAACATCCAAGCAGCAGGAGGACCAGAGGCGTTATCAGAGGTTAAGAATTATTCTTTCAAGCACGGTCTTAGAACCTATTATATGACGACTTCCGGCCTTATGAAGCTTACGGATGGCAAGGAACCTGTCATTACCGAGGTCATCCTGGTGGAAGAGGACAAGATAAAAAGAAATTGCTTCAATAAGATTACCGAGTTGGCAGGATTTGTGAAATCCACCTATCAATGTCTGACTAAGCTTAGGTGTGGATTATTCACTCTCATTAATTTTAAAGATCAACTGGAATTTAAAGGACTGAAGAGTTTTGGACCTAAAAAACATTATATGCTGACGACTGACATAGGAAAATTAAAGGTTGAATTTTATCTTGACTCCGATGAATTCACTCTCAGAAGATTAGTCTTTAAAGGTTTTGACCAATCTCGAGGCAAATACGAAGTTAACCATGATTTTGGGCCATACCAGGAGATAAACGGAATTAAGATTCCTTCTTCCTGGTTTAGCTCTCGGGTAGGAACCCGGGGCAGCAATTATGGAATTTCTGATGTGAAAATAAATCCACCCCTGGCTAAAGACTTCTTCTCCAGCATCGAGGTGAATATCGGTGAAGTGAAGATCGCAGAAGGAACGCTGAGCGGAAATATCATCGAATCTAGTTTCAGGCGAAACATGCTTCAGATATCAACCAACTGGACAGACGAATGCATAAAAGGAGCTGGGTTTAAATCAGAAGACAAATTGATTCTTCAGATAGGCGATAAGGAGATTGAAATAGATTTTTATGAATCATTCCCGCCAAGAGAAGCAATTGGCCCGGGATCAAAATTCATGGTGCCGAACCGAAGAAGCGAAAATTATATCATTTATCTAATATCTCCCGAATACAAACAACTTTTGGAAGAAATAGTGCCCCTATTGCCTATCCGTGTGAAAATAAAGTAGATGTAAAAAGGAGAGAATAATGTCCCGTAGGGGCTTGATTTATCAAGCCCACCTCTTAGTAAAAAAAATCTAAATAAATAGAGGAGGAAGTTATGGCTAATGTAAGTCGACGTAATTTTTTTAAGGCTTTGACATCTGGAGTATTAGGCATCAGCCTTGCAAAAAATGTAAGGCCAAGCTTAAAGGATACAGGGGTTGCCCGGGGCGAGTCCTCTCCGATTAAAATTCAGAAATATAATACTCTGGGAAAAACTGGAATTAAGGTCCCAGATGTTAGCTGTGGTGCAATATCTTTCTTTGAGCCGAATGTTTTAAGGTATGCTTATGAATTAGGAGTTACTTATTTTGACACAGCAGAAGGCTATATGCGTACCAAGAGTGAAACGTTTATCGGCCAGGCTCTCAAGGAAGTGAGAGATAAGGTAATCATTACAACCAAACATCCTTATTCTCCCCGGATGGAAATCACAAAAGAAAATGTCATCAAAAGGTTGGAGGCAAGCTTAAAGCGCATGCAAACAGATTATATCGATATTGCCCTGGTTCATCAGGCTAATGACCTTGCCATTCTTGAAAATGAAGAAATCCAGGCTGCCTATTCTCAAATGAAAAAAGAAGGAAAAATTCGCTTTACTGGATTTTCTACCCACAATCCCACACTCACCCTGAAGCAGGCTCTTGACAGTGATTTTACTCAGGTTATTCTTTTTATATACAGTCACATGGAAGGCAAAGAGATCGAACCTCTTATCAAGCAGGTTCACCAGAAAGGGATCGGAACTGTTGCCATGAAGATTTTTGCCGGGGGAAAACAAGGTAATCTGAAATCTCTTATTTCCCAAGAAGTTAGTTATCCTCAGGCGGCAATTCGCTGGGTTATGAGCAATCCTAACATTGACTGCTGTATCCCAACCATGAGCAGTTATTCTCATGTCGAGGAATATGTGGCTGCATCAGGGAAACCGTTAAGCAGATCTGACTTAAAAATGATTGCTGCCTATCAACGTCAGGCCTATAATCAATACTGCAGGGTGAGCTGTCAGGATTGTCTATCTTCCTGTCCGGATGGTGTTGCTGTTAATGATGTCCTTCGTTATAAAATGTATTTTGAAGACTACAGGATGGAAAGAGAAGCCATGCACTATTATGCTGAGCTGGAAGAGAGTACTAAGCCCCTTAACTGCAGCAACTGCCCTGGATACTGCGAAAAAGCCTGTCCATTCGGTCTTGAAGTAAAAAGCAAACTCGTTCATGCTCATGAAATTTTATCTGGGTAATAAACAGAGCAGACAAACATTACGATTTAATAAAGCAAATAAGGTTTCCTCAGAACTAAAAAGTTGTCTAACTCCCCTTTGTAACTTTTTATTATATCCTTGACATCAATTCCCTTTTCAAGTGCTTCTCTTACTTTTGAAGTTCCCATTAATTTATCGATGTATTCATTGTGGAATTTAAAATGACTGGGATACATATTCATTACCGTTTTTATTATGTGCAGAGAAGATTCAAATGGTCTGTACTGATTTCTGTCGATGACATGTATATGAGCGCCGCCGCAGAGCTCTCCTTTGTACTTTGAAAAGGTAGGAGAAAACCAGACTTCCCTGAACTTTATTCCCTCAAGATTGAGTTCATTGAGTTTTTTTACTAATTTATAGCCATCGATCCAGGGAGCTCCAAAAATCTCGAATGGCTTTGTGGTTCCTCTCCCCTCAGAGATGTTTGTTCCTTCTAAAAATACCTGCCCAGGATATGCAGTTGCTGTATTAAGAGTAGGCATGTTTGGCGAGGGAATAACCCAGGGAAGAGATGTCTCGTCATACCACATCTCCCTTTCCCAGCCTTGCATAGGAATAACTGTTAGATTGACCTTTTTCTCCAAGAATTTCTCATTAAAAAACTCTGCGAGTTCCCCTGTGGTCATCCCATGTCTTACAGGTATGGGATAGAGGCCAACAAAGGAGCTGTGCTCCGGATACTCCAGAAGTGGGCCCTCCAAATCTTCGCCGTTTATTGGATTTGGTCTATCTAAAACTATGAAATCAACGCCGCTCTCAGCGCTTGTCTGCATACAGTAAGCCATCGTTGCAAGATAAGTATAAATTCTTGTCCCCACATCCTGAATATCAAATATCAACACATCTGAGCTCTCAACCATCGAGGCTTCAGGAATTTTCCCGGCTTCGATAGTATCAAAAGAACGCATGTACTCATCGATGTTTTTCAGCATTCCTGCTTCGGGTTTCCTCGATTGCCCATAAAGGCTGAAGACAGGGATGTTATATTTATCATCAATATAAAAAGAAACATATTCACCGGCCTGAGCATTTCCTCTCACCCCATGCTCAGGTCCATACAAAGCGACAAGGTTAATTTCCTGGTTAATATAGAAAAGATCAATTATGCTCTCTAAATTGCTATCTGCACCGGTCGGATTTGTTATTAAGCCCACTCTTTTCCCTTTTACTAAATCTAGGTGGCTTTCAAGGAAAACCTCAATCCCGGGTTTCACATTTTTTTGTTTAGAGGAAAGAACGAAATCGTTTTTATTCGTACAGGAAGACGTAAAGGTTATGATTATTGAAGCCAGAATGAAAATGGCTGCTAGGGATTTTGGGATTCTTATGATAAATTTTTCATTCCTCATTTCTCTCATTTTCCTTCCATCGCTATAAAATTTATCCCCTCTATTTGATAACATAATTAAACTTAAGAAACTATACAATAAGAATTTTATGAGGAAGAGTCGAGCGGAAAGAGCGTTTCAAAACT
>JAUWJP010000265.1 GCA_030607635.1 Candidatus Aminicenantota bacterium | reverse complement strand
GGGCATCATTCCCGTGGATGTCAAACAGCTTGATGTAGACTTTTATATCGGAGGCTGTCTGAAGTGGCTTTGCGGAGGCCCGGGAAATGCCTTCCTGTATGTCAGGCCAGAGCTCTCAGAGAAGCTTCAACCTCAGTTGACTGGCTGGTTCGCTCACAGAGAACCTTTTCTCTTCGTCCAGGAGATGGAGTATGCCAGAGGAGGACAAAAGTTCATGTCAGGCACCCCGCCCGTACCCTGCCTTTACACAGCAAGCGCCGGCCTGGACGTCCTGAAAAAGATAGGAATTCCTGGTATACGGGATAAATCGCTCTCCCTTACTGAGTTGATTATAAAAAAAGCCAAGGAAAGAGGATATCGCCTTTTCACACCCGAAGAGAATAATCTCAGGGGAGGATCAGTCTCAATCAGCTTGCCCCATGCTTTTCCTGTCAAGCAGGCTTTAGAAAAGCGAGACGTTAAGGTTGATTTCAGGAAAGGGCAAGATAAAGAGCCAGATGTTATAAGAGTGGGGCCTCATTTTTACACTAAAAATGAAGAAATCGATATTTTGTTCAGAGAAATCGATGCTATTTATGCTTCAGGGGAATTCAAGAAATTTCCAGAGGAAATTAAACATGTAACTTAATCCAAAAGTAAAATGAAAAAAATATCAAGGCGGAATTTTTTGGGAGAATCATTGTTTTTGATAAGCTCAGTGCTCTTTCTTTCCTCCAGTTCACTCCGCTTGAGAGGGAAGACTTTCTTAGACAATAAGGAAAACTCGAAAGAATACCCTTCTTATCTCGAGCTTGAGAAGAAAGGGACACTTTCTGAGCGCATAGAAAAACTGTATTCAATATATGAGAGCTGCCATCTTTGTCCCCGAGATTGCAGGGTCAACAGGAAGGAAGGCCAAGTTGGACAATGCCAGGGTACATCCAGAGTAAAAATTTCAAGCGCTATTCCCAGTTTTGATGAAGAATCCCCTCTGGTAGGAAAAAGCGGGTCAGGCACCATATTCTTTTCCAACTGCGGTTTAAGAAGTGTTTACAGCCAGGATTACAAAATTAGCATCGAAGGGGAGGGGATAGAAATATCAGATCAGAGATTAGCTGGAGAGATGATCAAACTCCAAAAAAAAGGATGCCACAATATCAATCTTGTTACTCCAACTCACTACGTGCCCAACATTGTTAGCGCCATCCAGAAAGCCATCCCCCTGGGTCTGCGAATCCCTATTGTCTATAATACACGCGGGTATGAGAAGCAAGAAACTTTACAGCTCTTAGACGGCATCATTGATATCTATCTCCCTGAGTGCAAATACATGGATTCTGAGCAGGCAGGGAAATACTCGGCCGAGGCTTACAATTATCCTTACCATGCTAAGCTTGCCCTTAAAGAGATGTACAGGCAGGTCGGGGATCTAAAGTTAGATTCTGGAGGAATTGCTGCAAGAGGATTGATTGTAAGGCACTTGATCCTCCCCAACAGGATAGCCGGAACAGAGAAATTTTTAAAATTCGTTGCCGGAAACCTTTCCAAAACCACCTATATCAATATTATGAATCAGTATCAGCCTGAATACAAAGCATTAGAGTATCCTGAAATAGCCCGGCGTATTAAGAGAAGCGAGTATGCTGAAGCCCTGAAATGGGCCAAGAAATATGGCCTTACTCGTCTGGCAAGATAGGTTAAGAGATAATAGAGAAAGCCTGAAATATACCCAAGGATTTACGTTTGGGGGGTGTCTAAAACATATGATACAAGGGATTCTTTTAGCTTTCAACAGGCAACCGACAAACTTGTTGAAACATCTTTTTTTCCCTGACAGGATTAACATAAAAAAAGGGACAGGCCCCCTTTTTTCTTCTTTCTTTATTGAAAAAAAAAGATGCTTACAAACATGTTGATTTAGTTCAAGATTTACCGTAAATTAATTATTGGTAGACATTTGTGCTTAGAAGATTATTTTAATGAAAATCCTTAGAATTTTTCTCCTTTCTCTCATCTCATATTGCCTCTTGATTCAAGGAATTTATGCTGAAATCGATTATAGATGGAAAGATGTCTACATGGGCGCTTTGGAGGCTAAGTCCTGGGGTGGCCTTGTCCTTGCTCCAAATCAAGAGAGTGTATTTGCTTTTCGAATCCAGATTGAAAAAGAGAACGAAGTTGCCGACGAAAATGATATTTTTTATCTAATCTCCGAAGTTGGTCCGCACTCTCCCGATTGTACGTATGCAAGGATAAAACTGGATGTGAGCCTTCCTTTTAAAAGAGGAAGTGAAACTCCCATTCTTATAAAGCCTCCTTCAAAAAAAGATATATTAATTTTGGAGTGGTCGCGTCAGGATGAAAAAACAGTCGTAGGACGGATAACAGCTCCTTCAAACATAAAGATTAATCTTGTCCATTATTTCCCCTGGAATTTTGAAGGGACATATCTCATTCTTCCAGACGGGCAGATAAAAGGAGAGAGTTCAGGTTTAAGTAAATATCATTATTTGCTCTGGACAGACACCAAAGGAGAACTAATCGCAGATTCTCCAGGTGATGAGTTAGTTTTTTCTTTCTCTATGGAAGACAAGAGAGCTATCTATTTTGTGGCGGGAGTAGGGGAGGAAGAAAAGATATTGAGCGACCGCATATATCGCTACAAAAACAAAGGGACAATCGATTCTATGCTGGAGGAGGAAAAAAACAGATACAGTAGTAAAAGAGTAAGAATAAAGGGACTCTACGAAGGTACAGCAAGGGCCATTACAAATAATCTATTCTGGACGATGCTCTATCAACCTGGTAACCACAGACTTTGCGCACCTGGAGGACGAGGATGGATCTTCTCCACTCCTGACGGAAATCCTGATCATGGGACTATATGCGAATGGGACTCACTCTTCAATGCGTTAGAGGCATCTGTGGAAAGCTCTAAACACGCGAAAGACATTCTAAAAGCTGTTCTTGAAACTCAATACCCCAACGGTAATATCCCAAACTGGAGAAGCCGCTTTGTTGGGACACCTGACAGGTCCCAGCCGCCAATAGGTTCTTATGTTGTTTTGAAATTATTCCAGAGGCTGGGAGATTTAGAATTGCTGAGATATGCCTATCCTTATCTT
>JAUWJP010000012.1 GCA_030607635.1 Candidatus Aminicenantota bacterium | reverse complement strand
GGCATTTCCTTCCTGATATTTCCCGAGGGCACGAGGAGTCGAGACGGGAAACTTCAGCCATTCAAGCGGGGAGGATTCTTCCTGGCGGTCAACAGCCAGGTTCCCATCTTTCCTGTGAGCATAAAGGGAAGCTACGCACTCCTACCCAAAGGTTCTTTTTTTGCTAAAAAAGGAAAAGTGGGCGTGATATTTCATCCGCCCGTTTCTGTCCAGGGATTTGACAGGAACAACCTCTCCCAGCTCATGGGTAAAGTCAGAAGCGTCATACAGAGTGGATTAGATTGAAAATTTTTAAGAAACTTTATTATTAGCCAGGAGGGAAGATGGATTATCAAAACGTTATCGAGGAATGGAGACAAATTGCCGAGGATTTTTTTGCAGCCAGGGGTGATCTTTTCGAAAAAGTTGTGAGCCTCTCGGTCGAAAAGCTAAAAGCCGGGCATAAGATTCTGATTTTTGGTAACGGCGGGAGCGCTGCCCAAGCTCAACATTTTGCTGCAGAGCTTGTGAATAAATTTCTAAAGGAAAGGGCTCCTATTCGAGCGATATCCTTAACCACAGACACTTCTTCCCTCACGTCTATCGCCAATGATATATCTTACGACTATGTCTTCAGCCGCCAGATAGAAGCCCTTGGGGATAAAGAGGATGTTGTCCTGGGCCTTTCCACAAGCGGAAACTCACCCAACGTAATGGAAGCCATGAAAATTGCTAAAGAAAGAGGATTGCTCACCGTGGCCTTCACCGGAAAGGGAGGAGGAAAGCTCAGCTCTCTCGTTGATTATCTCCTTGATGTGTCTTCAGAGAGCACTCCCCGGGTTCAGGAGGTTCATCTTCTCCTGCTTCATCTTTTAGCTGAGGAGATAGAGAAAAGGTTGGAATAAAACTTTTTACCTTGACCGCCAGAACCTCTCCCTGCGCGGTCTGGATTTGGATTCCCTGAACGTGATAGGCTTCTCCTCCGCAGCCGGGCTTTCAAGTACAGGTGCCTTTTCTTTTTTTTCACTTTTATCGATACGGAAGGATCGTTCTGCTGCATAAAGAATTTCTTCTCTGAGTCCTTCAGAGGAAACTTCCTCCGTAAACTTCCGTCTGCCTGCCACTAAATCCTTTATATAGTGTTGAACCTGCTCCTCAGAGTAGAAGTTGCGGAGGGCGTATTCATCTAGACTCTTTCCTTCGCAGAGCCTTATTTCCTTGGTTGCGAGCAGTCCTTTCTCATAGTGGTTGGTTCCCCTTAAATCCCCCCTCTGGATTTGAGCCATAAGATTGATGGGAACACGGCTCACCTTGCGCACCAATCTTTTTTTCGTTTGACCGTTTTCTTCATGAGTTTCGATAATCTCTCCAAGTCCCCCTGTGTTGTACTGCATGAATTTGAGTTTTCCCGGGTAGTTGCTGACAAGGGTCATGATTATTTCATAGAAGCGGTTGATTTTTTTAGCTCTGGGCCCGACGATGAAAGGATCGGTTCCGACAATGCGCACTGATTCACCGGCTTTGAGGGGCTGGCTGGCATAGCTGTGAGTGCTTTCTCCCCAGAGATAGGCAAGCACAGCTTGTTCCGGGGTCAACTCCTGGGCAAAACTCATGATCGTATTTCTTCGAGTGATGAAAGCAAAGACAAGACCGTCAAGTTCTTTAAGAGGAGGGAGGTTGATAGATTTAGAGTAGATGCCAACCGTTTTTCCCTTTATCTTGACCTTGAGTTTATCGCGCCTCAGAACTGCCCTTCCGTTTGCCGTAAGAGGTTCATCGAGAAAATCGACTTCCCCATCGGCTTTGATCATGACGTTTTCAAACAGCGCAGATTTGTCGGTTAGAGCGTTGTACATCGCTTCCTGGCTTTCTTGTTCAACATCTGTTTTCACAAAGAAGTTGTCTTCTGTCCCCAGGGCAGATCCGTCAGTCTTCAAGAAAACAATATCATCCTGGGAGACTATGGTCTTTTCGCCTTTATCATAATCAAGCCCGAGTTTGTGGCAGGACCAGGTGGATTTTCCCGTTGCTGTCAGGCCAAACAGAAATACTCCATAGGTTTTGAGCTTGTTGTTGGAATCTCTGACCGTAACCAGCTTTGTTCCGGCGTGAAGACCGAGCATGCCCAGCTCATCAGCAGACCACATAGCCTGGCGGAGAAAACCTTTTTTATCTTCTCCCAAGTAATCAGTCCCCAGAGCGATATTAATTTTTTTTTCAGGCAGAGCAAGAATTTGCTGCCGCAGAAGATGCTCTTCCGGAATATGAATCATGATGAACTCGGGGCCAGGACGCTTTCCTGGTTTGAACATGGTGTGTCCCCACATAAATCCGATGCGGTAGTTCACAAGATCTGCTTCGGAAACATAAAGATTGCAGATGGGGTTATAGGAATCATTTTCTCCCATCTGTCTCCGGATGTGGTAGAAGGGAAGAGTTCTCAGAAGATGGAGCACCTTGTCCAGTTCTTCCGGCGCCCTGGAGATGAGAGTTTGCTGTTCTGTTGTGGGAGAGGGAAGGTGGGCTGCTTCACTCCCTAAGTAGACAGTTTTTGGGGCAATGCGGCTTGATATGGCTGCCCGCCAGCCGTAGGATCCGAACTTTGTTTTCACTCCCGATGCTTTGGCTTTTGGCTCGATCCATTTGAGGTCTACGGTTCTGATGTTCGGTCCCTTTAAGACTCGAAGGAGTTCCTCCTTGAATTTATTGTAGGCTTCATGATTGTAAATTCCTTTGTTATTCATCGGAATTATGCATTTTCTTTTATTAGATTATTCTGTTTTTGGCTCATCTGTCACAATTTTTTTGAGGTCATCGACTGAGGCCTTTCCGCTGTTAAAGAGGTAACAGGAACTGCTATCGAGAAGACGCTCGAAAAAATTCCTCTGAAGTTCCATCTTTTCAGGGGTTGTGGGCAAAAGATGGGGATTGAAAAAGGGCTGGCTTTTAGAGGGACTGAGACCGCGCGTTAGTCCCAGGCTCTGTCCAGACTCGAGAATGCGCAGGGCATCTTCAACCTGGACTTCCACCACAGGGGGAGAGACTGTATCATAGCGGAGGATGAATACCCAACGGAGAGAAGTTCTCTTAACGTGCTTTGCTGGGCCCTCGATCCAATACGGATCAAGAAGAGCATGGGAATCTTTGGAGGCTTTATAGCAATAGGGAGAGCCGCGGTCAAGACGGCAGTCGTCAATGCGAAGACATTCTGAATCCTGGCAGTCTTCTTTGAGCGTAATTACGTTTTCACATTTACTTGAGTCGAAAAGAGGAGCTAAGCGAGGATAGGATTCAACAGTGTTTGTCGGGGAAAAAAGTTTTCTTTCGACAGAATCAGCCAGGGCTGGGCCTCCTGCCAAGCGGACGAAAATGATGTCGTTGGAGTGCAAGCGGAATCTTTTATCTTGAAGAAGAGCGAAGAAAAGTTCAGTCTTTTTTGTTCCTTTTGGCCCGATCAGGACGAGACCGCTTCCGTCAATGTCAGCCGACATTCCCCGGATAGTGTGGACATTAAAAAGCTTTTCGGAGCCGTCCATGACAAGACCAAGAGCCAGACTGCGCAGAGAAACGTAATTGTCTGTGTTGACGAGCACTCCTGTGTTTGTTTCTGAGTTATAGAAAGAGTGCGGTTCGCGTCCTGTTATTCCGTCGATAGCGTATATGATGCCATGGGGTTCCAGGTCTGCTTCAAGTTGAGCCGGGTACCAGTTTTCGATCCAGAAATCATTGAGGTGGGAGACATTCGTGCGCAGCTGAACAATGACGCCGTTGATGTTGGCGTTCCATTCAAAATAGTTTTCGTAGCTGAGATGGCTTTCCATTTCAGCGATCAGAGCATCCTTCATTTTGACAGAGATTGTGGAATCTACGGGCACTGATTTTTTTCTTCGTGTTATCGTATTGTCTAAAGATATGCGCTTGATTTTTTTAGCTGTTTTAAGGTTTGAGAGGGCCTGTGTGATCCTGTCCATACCTTTTTCCAGGTTTTCCATGGAAGTTGCATATGAAATACGGATATAATCATCGGCACCAAAGGAATCTCCTGGAACTATAGCTACTAAAGCCTCTTTTAGAAGATAATAAGCCATGCCGTAAGAGTTTCGAATCTGGACATTGTTGAATTCTTTATCATAATAAGAGGAGAGATTAGGAAAAAGATAGAATGCTCCCTGTGGTTTGAAACAGGAGAGATGAGGGATTCTCTGAATCCTCATCAAGAGATAATTTCTCCGTCTCTGAAACTCAGATGTCATTTTGGAAACTTCATACTGGGGACCGGTCAAGGCTTCTAAACTCGCTTTTTGAGAGATCGAGCAGGCATTGGAGGTAGTGTGGCTCTGGATTTTGGCCATGCCATTGATTATTTCTGCGGGGCCGGCTGCATATCCAATTCGCCATCCAGTCATGGAGTAAGATTTTGAGACCCCGCTGATGATAACTGTTTTCTTTTTTATTTCCTCTCCCAGGGAAGCAAAACTCACAAAACGAAAGTCATCATAGACGATTTTTTCATAGATCTCATCAGCGATAACGAAGATATCTTCTTCCATAACTATGTCCGCCAGGGCTTCAAGATCGCGTTTTTCGTAGGCTGCTCCTGTGGGATTGGAGGGATTGTTAAGTATCAAAGCCTTGGTGGCAGGGGAGATGGCAGACTTTAGCTGATCTGGCGTCAGAAGAAATCCATTTTCTTCCTTGGTAGGGATTATGACGGCTTTTCCTTTAGCCAGTGAGACTGAATGGGGATAGGTTACCCAGTAAGGAGCCGGGATGATGACTTCTTCGCCTTCATCAATCAGCGCTTGAACGAGATGGTAAAGCGAGCTCTTTGCTCCTGAGGAGACGATGATTTCATCCAGAGCGTATGCGAGGCCAAAATCTTGTTTCAGGTGGTTTATAATCGCTTCTTTCAGCGTTGGAATTCCATCGTTTGCTGTATACTTGGTAAAATTTTGCTCAATGGCCTGGATACCGGCCGCTTTTACATTATCAGGAGTGGGAAAGTCTGGCTCTCCCACACTGAGGTCAACAACGTCTATTCCCTCGGCTTTCATTGCCTTGGCTTTGGTTGATATTTTAAGAGTGGGAGATATGCCGATTTGACTAGCTTTTTCTGATATCATGACTGACCTACTTTTCCTGGGGAATGATCATTCTTCTTCTTTCTCTTCAGGCGTGAGTTTCTCTTTGAAATATTTCTTCAGGTCAATCCCTGTCAGAGACTTGACTACCTCTGGCATTTGAGCCAGGATTTCTGCTACCTGGGCGGTGATTTTTGAAGTACCCAGGCCTTTATCTCCTCCAACAATCACAATTTTATCAACCTTGGAAAGAGGTTCGGAGACGGCCTTGGCCAAGTCAGGGAGGAGTTTAAGATAAGTATCAAAGAGAGCAGCCTTGTCGTACTTTTCCCAGGCCTGAGCTTTTTTCAGCATTGTTTCAGCCTCGGCTAAACCTCGTTGCTTGAGCTCTTCGGCTGCAGCAGTACCTTCGAGTTTTGTCGCTTCTGATTTTCCCCTGGCTTCAGCCAGGATGCGGTATTCTTCTGCTTCTGCTTCGGCTTTTAGCTGGTATTTGCGGGCGTCAGAAGGTTTGATAACGCTGGACTCAAGCTCTTTCTGCTTACGGCCGATTTCTAAATCCTCTATCTTTATGGATTGTTCCTTCTCTATAATTTTTACCTTGGCTTCTTCCTTTTTTATTTCCTGGTCGATACGGAAGCGCTCAAGTTCATAGGAGAGGTCTGCTTGTGCTTTTTTCTGGTTGACCAGAGTCTGCGACTCGGCCTTTTTTCCTTCGTTTTCCCACTCGGCTTTGGCGATGAGGGCTGCGGCAGCGAGGCGCGCCACTTCTGCTTCCTTCCGAGCTTCTGAAGATTTGACCACGGCTTGCTTTTCTGTTTCTGCTTCTGCGATTGCAGCGTCCCGTTTGGCTGCAGCTATCTGTGGCTTTCCGAGGGCATCGAGGTATCCCTGCGTGTCGCTTATGTCTTTAAGGGCAAAGGACATCATGACCAAACCCATCAGGGCAAAGTCTTTATGAGCAGCCTGGATCACTTTAGCTGAAAATTCGTGTCTTGCTGTATAAATTTCCTCCACGGTCGTGGCACCTATGACCTCTCTCATCTTTCCCTCGAGGATGGTCATGGAGACACTCTTGATGCCTTCTTTTCCCAATCCCAAAAATTGCTCTGCGGCCAGGCGAATAGAGTGGTCCGAGGGATCTATCTTGACCTGAGCAGTGGATTCAGCCATGAGGGGAACTCCTCCGTGAGTGAGAACTTCTGGAGTTTTAATATTCAAGGTGATCACTTCCATAGGCAAGATGTCAACGGTTTCAATGAAGGGCAAGACAAAGGTGCCTCCTCCAAGACGATAGCGATAGCCAACTTTTTTCTTGGTTCCGTCAGGCGCGATCACTGTTCTCTTTCTTCCTCCAGAAATAATAAGAGCCTGATTGGGACCGACTTTTCGATACTGTTTGGCCATAAGAAGAATTATTAAGGCTAAGAAAATAAGTATGATGCCTAATATGATCAGCTTGGGTATGATGGTCATAATAACCTCCTTGGAATTAAGCCTCTCAAGGTAAGGCAGGATTTTGATGAATTATTCATAATTATAAATATTTGCTCGTTTTTCTTAAAATCCTCTGATAGCGGAAATGTTATAGCGAAGAGTTATTATTGTCAAGAAGGCGCTCTCTTAAGGAAAAAAGAAAAATGGGAGCAAAAGAAAAATGGGGCCAGGCCCCATTTTTCTTTTGCCTAGCTCCCTTCAGATTTTTAACGCCGAGACCTGTCTTTTTATTTAAACTTAGCAAAGTAAAATTTGTTCCTGATGAAAGGGGGGCTATTTTTTCTTAAGGTCCAATCTTTCTCTAAAGTAGGCGATGGTTTTGAGCAGTCCCTCCTCTAAACCTATTTTTGGCTGCCAGCCGAGTTTTTCTTTGGCTAATGAGATATCCGGACATCGGCGCACAGGGTCATCCGAGGGCAGAGGCTTGCGGATGATCTTGGAAGAGCTTTTGGTGAGTTTGATTATTTTTTCGGCTAACTCAAGGATAGTGGATTCTGCTGAATTTCCCAGGTTCACGGGCTGTGTAAAACCTTCTTTATCCATCGTCATTATGAAAGCATCAATGAGGTCTGAGACATAGCAAAAGGAGCGTGTTTGAGTTCCGTCTCCGTAAACGGTGACTGGTTCTCCTCTTAGTGCCTGAACGATAAAGTTGCTGACAACCCTTCCGTCATTTATGGCCATCCGCGGGCCGTAGGTGTTAAATATACGGACTATTCTGGTGTCAACGTTGTTCTGACGGTGGTAGTCCATCATCAGCGTTTCAGCCACTCTTTTTCCTTCGTCATAGCAGCTTCGAATACCGACAGGATTGACGTTTCCCCAGTAACTTTCTTGTTGAGGGTGAACTGCCGGATTCCCGTAAATTTCAGAGGTAGAAGCTAGGAGGATGCGGGCTTTTATCCTCTTGGCCAAGCCCAGCATATTTATGGTCCCCATGACGCTGGTCTTTACCGTTTTTATCGCATTGTGCTGGTAGTGGAGTGGTGAGGCAGGGCAAGCGAGATTATAAATTTTATCAACCTCCAAAAAGAGAGGATGGGTGATGTCGTGGCGGATCAGTTCGAAATAAGGGTGGGAAAAGAGGTGCCGGATATTATCTTTGTAGCCCGAGAAAAAATTGTCGACACAGACCACATCCGCCCCCGTTTCTAAAAGAGAGTCGCAAAGATGGCTGCCTAAAAAACCGGCTCCTCCTGTTATAAGGATTCGATTCATATTTTTTTCTCCTTTTTACCTGTAGGCCATGAAGAGAATGCTCTTTTTTTTGAGGGCGTCCTTCTGCACTTGGGCTATTTCCCTTATTCCCTTATAGGCTAAGTTTAAAAGAGTGCTCAGTTCTTTTCTTGAAAATGGATTTTTCTCTGCTGTTGCCTGTAATTCCACGAGATGCTCCTTCTCTGTACCGGCAACATTCATATCAATTTCTGCATTTGAATCCTCGGAGTAATCGAGGTCAAGAAGGACTTCTCCTTCCACAATGCCCACACTGATGCCGCTGACCAGGTATTTGAGGGGCATCCGGTCGATAATCTTTTCGTCCATCATCTTTTTCAAGGCGAGGGCTAAGGCAAGGCAGGCGGCTGTTATCGAAGCTGTTCTTGTCCCCCCGTCAGCCTGGAGGACGTCACAGTCAAGGATGATAGTCCTCTCTCCAAGGACGCTAAGATCTGTCACGGCACGAAGTGAGCGCCCTATGAGGCGCTGAATTTCTTGACTTCGGCCCGAAATATGAGCATGTGTTCTTTCTCTAATGTTTCTTTTTTCAGTGGAGCGGGGAAGCATGGAGTATTCGGCTGTGATCCAGCCAGTTCCGCTTTTCTTAAGGAAGGGCGGAACCTTCTCTTCAATTGTAGCTGCTGCAACGATTCTGGTTTTGCCGATCTCTATGAAAGCAGAACCGTCAGCAAAATCCAGATAATCTAGCTTGATTTTTATCGGTCTTAATTCATCGAAAGATCTCTTATTGGCTCTCATTTTTCCGTTTCCTTCAGAATCCTCGCCCCCACTCGGGGAAGCTTGTTGAAATTTTAGTTTTTCTTTCCTTATATATCAAGGATTTGACCATTTTCAAAATTCAAGCCTCCTCTTCCTCTGGTCTCGTTTTCCACCTGTTGTGGAACCAAAACCAATAATCTGGATTTTTCCGTATCTGAGTTTCTATAATCTTAGTGCATATTTGGGTAATTTTCAATACTTCCTGGTTGTAATTTCCTCCCAAGGTTATGCTTAGAGGGCTGAATATTTTAAGGTGATAGGCATGGGATGATGTAGGATAGCAAAATACCGGGATGAGAGGTGATTTTGTCCTGAGGGAAAAAGATGCCAGGCTTGGGGTTGTGGCTGCTTTCTTGCCAAAAAAATCGACAAAGACAGCTTGTTGTCTGAGAACATTCTGATCTATCAAAAAGGCAACCATTTCTCCTGCCCGCAGAGATTGAAGAATCTTTTTTGTTGCCTGATGTTTGTAGATGACGTGGGACCCCTGGCTTGTTCTGAGCTTGAGGAGTTCTTTCTCCAGGAGCTTGTTATCCAAGGGGCGGGCAATGACACTTAGTTCCCCCTTTTTGGCTATAAGAAACGGAGCGATTTCCCAGCTTCCGTAGTGAGCAGAGAAGAGGAGCGCTCCCTTTTTTTCTCGAAGAGCTTTAAGCAGATTTTCTTCGCCTTCGATATTTATGAGGGCATTCCTTTTTTCTTCTCCAAGATGAGGAAGCTTTATGATATCCATGAAGGTCTTTCCGAAATGCATAAAGGAGTTGCGGGCTATTCTTTTAAGCTCAGTAAGGGGCAATTCCTTTCCAAAAGCGATTTTCAGGTTGGATAAAGCGATCAGGCGATGCCTTTTATCCAGGTAATAAAAGGCTAATCCCAAGGTTTGTCCCAAAGAGAGGCACAGCTTCCGGGAAAGAATGGACAAAGGAACTTTGGCTATTTGAAAGAGTGAGAATTCAAATAATTCTTTAAAATTTGCCATTTTAGAATATTAAACCCAATTTTGGAGTAGATTTGATATCCTGGCGTAAAATTTATCCTCCACCTCGAGGTCGATCTTTAAATAATAAGCAGGGATTTTTTTAAAACTATTGTTGTGAATAATCTTCACGGCGTCTTTCTCAGTAGTGATGATTGCTTCAGCGTTGATTTTTTTGTATTTTTCTGCGATTTTTTCTAGAGAAGATTTGGGGTAGGGATGATGATCAGGAAATTTAAAGAAAAACGATGGCTTTATGCCTTCCTCGTGGAGGATGGATAAGAATCTTTCAGGCCGGGCTATTCCGCAAAAAGCGAGTACTTTTTTTCTTTCAAGCTTTTCACCCGGCTCTCTCCCCTTCTCTACTAACTTGAAGAAACCCTTATTTTTAACAGAGTATTCAAAGACGGTTGATTCAGGAAAGTGTTCCCTTATTCTTTTTTTCCTCTGAGGATCGACTCCTTTCTTCATCAAAAGAATGTTGGCTCTTTTAAGGGAAGAGACAGGTTCGCGAAATGCAATTTTTTCTGCCGGAGTGTAGAGAACAATGTCCAAATCTCTGTGGAGGCGGCGATGCTGGAAGCCGTCATCCAGCACAGCAAGCTCGAAACCCAGGCTCTTTGCTTTTTGGCAGGAGAGAAGACGATTTTTACCGATGAAAATTCCAGCCTGAGGAATGCTTTGGGCGACCATAAATGGCTCATCACCGGAATCCTCCCAAGGAGCGAGAATGTTTTTTCCGTCAGAGAGAATGCCTCCGCTCTTTTCCCATCTCCCTTTATACCCACGGGAGATCAGGGCAGGTTTGAAGCCGTGTTTAATGAGATAGGTTATCAGATTTATGACCAATGGCGTTTTTTCTGTCCCCCCAAAGGCGATGCTTCCCACGCTGATAACGGGCAAAGGTGCTTTTTTTGGTGTTGATATTTTCTTTTTGTAAAACCAATTTTTAATCTGGCATCCTGAGCGGTTGAAAAGAGAAAGAAAAAATAAGAGAAATTTCATCCTCTGGGGAATATACTATATTCGATTTTCTCTTTCAAGAAGTCATTTATGAGCGTGCCCCTTGAAAGCATCCCCAAATCCGTGATTGGCGAAGGCTGTATGGTGAAAAACCGTGAGAAAGGCTGAGCGGGCATGGTTGCTCTCAGAGGGAGAGGAGAGCGAAGCCTTGGGAATAAATGGGGCCTGGCCCCATTTATTCCCTGGGGCATAAGCAACGTGTTTTAGAACCATGTAGCCTGAGCCTTTCTTCAATGGTCGCTGCAAATATTTCCCAAAACCTTTGTCCTGAACATAGCAACCAGTTATCAAGGAAATGGAGACCCTTACACTGCCCATTTTTGCTTTGACTTTTTTCTTTGCCTTATGGTAGTTTTTGCTTTCTATTCAAAACATAAGATGAGTATTTTGGCATAATGCTCGTTCATCACAAGGATAAAGGAGGATATGGTATGAAAAAAGGAATATTTTCTTCTCGGTTTCTATTGATACTGTGTATGGGATTGGCCCTAAGCCTTTTCCTCGGTGCGAAAAAGGCAAAGAAAGAACCTGAACCTCTTATCAAAGAATCCATCCTTGAGGGGCTAAAATGGAGATGTATCGGCCCTTCCAACATGGGAGGACGGATTGATGATTTTGCTGTTGTGGAAAACAATCCTAAAATTATTTATGCGGGGACTGCCTCAGGAGGAGTGTGGAAGACCACCAATAACGGTGTAACCTGGGAACCTATTTTCGATGACCAGATTACGAGCACCATCGGCGATGTGACCGTGGCGCCTTCCAATTCGGGCATAATCTGGGTTGGCACTGGAGAACCGAACAATCGTCAGAGTTCTTCCTGGGGAGACGGGATTTATAAATCTACTGACGGCGGCAGGACATGGAAGAATATGGGGCTTCGTGATACCCATCATATTGGTCGCATTGTCATCCATCCCACCAATCCGGATATTGTTTATGTCGCAGCCTTGGGGCATCTCTGGGGTCCGAACAAAGAAAGGGGCTTGTTTCGAACCATGGATGGCGGAAAAACCTGGACCAATACCAAGTTTATTGATGAGAATACAGGTTTTGTGGATGTTGCCCTGGATCATGAGAATCCAAATGTTCTGTATGCGGCAGCCTATCAGAGGCGACGCCGGGGATGGGGTTTTAACGGGGGAGGACCTGGCAGTGGTCTTTACGGGACGACCGATGGCGGAGAAACATGGGCCCGTCTGACAAATGGACTGCCTTCAGGAAACACAGGACGTATCGGAATAGATATTTTCCGCAGCAACCCCAATGTTATCTATGCCGTTATCGAACACAAACAGGGTGGGATTTTTCGCTCAGAAGATAAAGGCGTTAGCTGGAAAAAGATGTCGAGCACCAACCCTCGGCCCATGTATTACAGTAAGATACGCATCGACCCGAACAATGACCAGAGGGTTTGGGTTCTCGGGGCTTCTATGTATGTCTCTGAGGATGGAGGTAAGTCTTTCAGCACTAATTATGTAAGGGGAGTACATGGCGACCATCATGCGATGTGGATTAACCCTTCCGATTCCAATCATATGGTCTTGGGCTCAGATGGAGGGATTTATTTTTCTTACGATCGCGGCAAAACCTGGGATTTTGTCAATACGCTCCCTCTCGGACAGTTTTACGAAATAGGTTTTGATATGCGGAATCCTTATTATGTCTACGGAGGATTGCAGGATAACGGAACCTGGGGAGGTCCCAGCTCAACCTTGAATAGACTTGGAGTTTCCAACGAGGACTGGGTCAGAATCGGGGGAGGAGATGGCTTTTATACTCAAGTCGATCCCGAAGACAACAACACCATTTATGCCGAATCCCAGAATGGGAATCTCTACAGGTTTGACGTGAGGTCAGGAGAAAGCAAGTCCATAAGGCCTGAACCTAATGATGAGAAAGAGCGTTACAGGTTTAACTGGAATTCTCCGATTTTGATATCCCCTCATGATCCCAAGACAATATATTACGGCGGAAACAGACTCTTTAAATCCAAGGATAGAGGAGAGACATGGGAAGCCACGATTGATCTGACTACTCAACAGGATAGAGAAAAACTTCCGCTTATGGGAGTGCTTCCAGACAAAGACACTCTTTCCCGACACGACGGCATTTCCTATTACGGCAGTATCACAACAGTTTCTGAGTCCCCTCTTAAAGAAGGTCTCATCTATGCAGGCACAGATGACGGTAACCTACAGGTCTCCCGCGATGGCGGGAAGAATTGGAAGAATGTGATCAGCAAAGTTCCCCGGATGCCCAAGTATACCTATGTCACCAGGGTTGTAGCTTCCCGCTTTAAAGAAGGGACAGCCTACGCCACATTTGACGGCCACCGCAATAATGATTTTAAAGCCTATGTCTTCACGACAACAGATTATGGGGAAAGCTGGAAGAATATCTCATTCAATCTGCCTCGAGGCGGAATTGTCAATGTTATAAGAGAGCATCATCGGAATCCCAATCTTCTTTTTATCGGAACAGAAAGAGGGGCCTACTTCTCTATTGATAGGGGAAAGAAGTGGATGAAATTTAAGAGCAACTTCCCCACCGTTCCCGTTGATGACATTGCCATTCATCCTCGAGAGAATGACCTTATTTTCGGCACCCATGGCCGGAGTATATGGATTCTAGATGATATCAATCCCTTAGAGCAGCTTACAAAAGATACCTTGACCTCTTCCGCTTATCTTTTTGACATCCGTAAAGCAACAATCTTTAATTCTTACAACCATAAGGGAAATCTTGGTCACAAATTTTTCGTCGCTCAAAATCCGCCTTTTGGGGCTACGATAAGCTACTACCTGAAAGAGGAAGCGAAAGAAGACGTAAAAATAGCTATACAAGACAGCCAAGGGCAGCAAATAAGGGAGCTCAAAGGTCAGAAAGATGCCGGAATCCATCGCCTTGCCTGGGATATGAGGTATGGGCCTCCTGAAGCTCTTGGAGAGGATAGGATTAGCCGTCGGTGCAGAGCTCGAGGGCCCTTTGTTCTTCCCGGAGAATATAAGGTGACGTTGAAAACAGCGGGTCAGGAGATGACAAAAATTGTTAAGATTGAGGGAGACCCCAGGATCGATATTTCCTTCGAGGACAGAAAAGCCCAGCATGATGCCCTGATGGGCATACATAAGCTGTTCCCTGCAATTTCAGCAGCGAGCCGCGCTTCAGATAGTATGAGAAAGGAGATAAAAAAGCAGGAAAGCGCTCTACAAAAGATACCTGACGTCCCCGCGGCAATTCATGAGTCGATTAAAGCTATCTCCAAAGAGATCGATGATATTCGGCTGAAGTTAATCGGAGACCCGAGATTAGGTTATAGGGGGATGCGCCTTTCAGTCAGAGGACGGTTCCTCATGGCCGGAAGGTCTATCGGAGGATATACAGGTGCCCCTTCTGAGCATCGTGTTCTGCAGATAAAGAAAAATTCTGAAGAGTTAAAGACACTTATTGAGAGGATAAACAAGATAATAGAGGTAGATATCCCCAAACTGAATGAGTTGATGAATAAAAACAATAGCCCCCGTATATTTGCCGGGAAAAAAATAAGAATTAGCTAGAGTTGCAGGATGGCTAGCCTGGTTGATGAACGCTCGAAGCTGGCCGATACCGAAAAGACATAAGGGTCTTTTCCTATACTTTTTGATTTCTAATAATATTTGCACCTATTGAGAGAAAAAAGGAGGATCGAGATTATAAGAAAGGTGGCAGGAATCTTTCTTATTATGCAGATGGCATTTGTCTCTTTCAGCTGCAAGAGGGAGACGCAGATCGGGGGGGTCGAACTCGAGGTGAGCTTTTCTGAAGCGACTTTATCAGATGACCTGATTACTGATATCCAGTATAGATGGAAGACGAAGAAGGACTTTGAAGAGGTAAAAGAAGACTACTATGCTTATGTACATTTTTGGCATAGATATAACCTTCTTTTCTACGATAATCATCCCCCGGAAATTCAAACATCGCAATGGGAGCGGGAAAAGGAATACACTTATTCACGAAGAATATATATTCCTGCCTTTATTGATAAGTCTGACCCTGCGTTCAAGGGAGAAGATATCTTGAGATTGTCTATCGGATTGAACTCTCCTTATGACAGGTCCGGGAAACTACCAAAGCCTATTCTTGAAAAAAAATTAAAGTTTTCGCCTGCTCCTCCCAATGCACCCAAAATCAGCTACGAGGATGGATGGTATTATTTAGAGATAAGACCGGAGACTTCTCTTAAAAGGTGGAGATGGACAGCCAATGAAGCCAGATGCAAAATTGATAATCCTCGCCAGGATGCTCTGCTGTTTATAAAAGGGGGGGTGAATCTGGGAGTATTGAATAATCAAAAAGTTATCTTCAAGGTCAACGATTCGATTTTGGATGAGTTCATCCCAGGGGAAAGTCAATTCGAGAAATCATACAGGATAAAAAAAGAAATACTTGGCGAGGCGGATATATTTTACCTCGTTATCTCTACAGATAAAACGTTTATCCCGAAGCAGGTTATACTTCGCTCTAAGGATGAGAGAGAGTTAGGGGTCCAGATTTCCTTTATTTATTTTAGATAGATTAACGCAAATGAAGGAGAGCGTAACCTTAGAGAACTTGCTCTTTCCCCTTATTCTTGGCTTTCTTGTTAGGGCTATCTTCTCTTTCTGGCTCCGGTCCTTGCCTGCTGATATTCTTTCCTGGCCCTGGCTTCCTCTTCCTTAGCTTTCTGAAGTCTTAGAGAAGTTTCGCTTATATTTCTCTGAATGTTTTCTCTGGAACTCATGTCATCCATGCTGTAAAATTCTTGCCATAGACCGTTCATCCTCGTGGTTAATAAACCTACTTGCTCTCTTTCGCTCTTCCATTTCTGCTCGAGTTGATCTCGTGTATTTTCTTGAGGCTGCGCTCTGTCTGGGCTTCTAGCATCTGATGATCTGGCTTTGGCTCCTGATGGTTCCGCCTTATCTTGTGCAGACATCTCAGATGAGGATCCTGCCCTTGCGCTTCCTTCTGGGGGGTCTGCTTGTCTTGAAGTGGTAAGAGCCGGCCCTCTTTTAATGTTTGACAGATCAGCATTGGTAACAACTGTCTTTTCTTGCTTCTTTAGTTTTTCTCTTCTTTCTTTTTCCTTTTTGGCTAAATCAACCAAGCTTTGAGAGGAAAGAACAGCGGTAAGGAATAAAGGGAGAGAAATTGCTACGATAATTTTGTTAAAACTCATTTTTCCTTCTCTTTGAAATTTATTTTATACATCAGAACTTTTTATGTCAACCAACCGAATAACTAGCGCTCGCCAAGAATTACTAGCTCTTTCACACCTCTATTTGGCAATAAATACCGTCGGAGATTCATTATTGCCGCAAGTATAAGGTAATAAAGGCCCCGATATAAGTAAATACCCCTTTGAGGTGATTTGGGGAATGATTTTTTTTCTTTTTTTTCTCACCTAAAAAGACTACCTATCCTCACCATTTCAGCTTACCTGATTTATTCATAAATTATGCCGACACCAATATTTATTTTCATTGATATCTACTCGTTACGCTGATTTCACCTCTAGCAGAACATTCAATCGGTCTCAAATGCGTTTCTTTTTATTATATGTCGGCATAATTTACCCTTCGGGCGGGCCGATTTCACCGCATCTGCTTCGTTACAGGGC
>JAUWJP010000117.1 GCA_030607635.1 Candidatus Aminicenantota bacterium | reverse complement strand
CCCTGGAAGCCCAGGCCGAGATTGATTTCAACATTCAGGAAGGAGAGATGCTTTACTCTGCTATTTCTATGGTCTACAATTATCAATGTTTTGATTTTAGAGTTGAGCTCAAAGTATTCTATTATCGTGAAAAACCAGAAACTCAGTTCTTGTTCTCCTTTGGACTTGGAAACATAGGAAAGTCAATAGATTTCTTAGGAGGAATGGGATTTTAATAAAATGGGGCCAGGCCCCATTTTCTATGGAAGGAGTGGAGTTTTAGCATGAAAGGTTTGATATTGAGTGGGGGGAAAGGCACGAGGCTTCGGCCTCTTACTTTCACCCAGGCAAAACAACTGGTTCCTGTGGCTAATAAACCTGTTCTTTTTTACGGGATAGAAGCTCTCAAAGAAGCAGGGATCAAGGATATTGGCATCGTGGTTGGCGATACTAAAGATGAAATTGAAGAAGCAGTGGGGGATGGCAGCCAGTGGGGGCTTCGCATCACCTACATCGAGCAAGATGCACCCCTGGGGCTGGCCCATGCCGTCAAGATTTCTGAAGATTTTCTGAGAGACGAGCCTTTTGTCATGTATTTGGGTGACAATATTCTTAAGAGTGGAATCAAGTCTTTGGTTGAGGAGTTTAAGGAGAAGAAACCAAATTCATTGATCCTTCTGACAGAAGTTCCAGATCCCAGGTTATTCGGAGTTGCTGAGCTTAAAGATGGGAAAGTAGTGAGGCTTGTTGAAAAACCAAAGAAACCCATGAGTAATTTAGCCCTGGTTGGAGTCTACATGTTTGATTTTCATGTCTTTGAAGCTGTAAATGTCATAAACCCTTCGTGGAGAAACGAGCTTGAAATCACGGATGCTATTCAGTATCTGGTCGATAAGGGTTATGAAGTCCATCCCCATCTTGTCAGCGGCTGGTGGAAGGATACGGGCAAGATCGAGGATATCCTTGAAGCCAATCGCCTGATTCTGGAATCTATTGTTGGCAAGATTCAGGGTAAAGTTGATGAGGCATCGAGGATAAACGGGCAGGTTATCATTGAGGAGGGTGTTGTTGTCCAGAACAGCATTATCAGGGGACCAGCCATAATCGGCGCTGAGACAGAGATTATTAATTCTTATATCGGTCCCTCTACCGCTATCCAGGAGAGGTGCAAGATTATTCAAACCGAGATTGAACACAGCATTGTCTTAGAGGGAAGCGAGATACGGGATGTTGGGAGCAGGATTGATGAGAGCTTGATCGGGCGGGATGTGAAAATATACAAGTGCCCCCCAAAACCATCAGTTTATCGCCTTATTGTCGGCGATAAAAGCGAAATCGGCATAAAATGAGATTGCCGCGCTCCCTTCAAATAAAGGGGACAGGCTACTTTTTGATGCTCCTTTAGTCACCTCTTTATTTATCGGAATTTGGGGAAGATAAAAAATGAAAAATAGCAAGAGTTGCGTATTCCTATACTGTCAAATATACCATACAGGAACAAACTTAACCAAAGAAGAATTGACCTTTAATTCACCACAGAAGCCCTTAGTAAGGATTAAAGCTGTCTCAGGTTTATAGTGAAAAAGTAAATTTCTAAATCCTCGAGAGATTTTTGGTTCAGATATTTTTGAATATTTAACTTCAATCGGCACGATTTTTCTTCCTATTTCCAGAAGAAAATCTACCTCTGCCTTGGCCAAAGTTCGCCAATATTTGATTGAAACCTCGGGGTAATTTATTCTTAACTGAGTAAAGACTGAATTTTCAACAATATTTCCTCTATCTGGTCTAAATTCAATTTCATTAAAGTTATTGAGCGCATAATTTCGCAAACCTATATCAATGAAATAAACTTTAGGATTTTTCTTCAATTCAGTGACTTTATTAGTGAAAAAAGGTCTTAAGAGGCTAATGATGTAAGTTTCCTCAAGGATTGAGAGATACTGTTTCATTTCCTTAAAGTAACTTTGTGAATCAGTACAAAGACTGTTATAATTGATCAAACTGCCAATCTGACTTGCTAAAAGACTGACAATAGTTCTAAACTTAGTAATGTTATCGAGCCTCAAGAGTTCAATAATATCTCGACTGACATAAGTCTCATATATGTTCTTCAAAATAGTTCTTCTGGTTTCATAATCTTCTGTCTTAATAACCTCAGGATAGCCACCGAAGATGGCATATTCTTCGAAATGTTTTTTGAAATCATGCTCGAAGATGTCCATTTCAAAACGGAAAGGTTTACCAGCAGTGATAAAATCTCCAAGCGTTTTCGCTCTTTCCTGATAGACATTATTGAGTTGTTTAGATTTCACTTTAATAAATTCTGCAAAACTCAATTGATACAGATAAAAAGAGAACATTCTGCCAACTAAAAATTTGCCTGTCCTTCCGGTTAATTCTAACGAAGAAGACCCAGTAATTATAAACTTAATATTTTCAAAAAGGTCATAGAGCAACTTCAATCTCTGTCCGCCATCGACAAGATAATGAAATTCGTCTAAAAAAAAGTAGAATCGTTCATTTTGTCTTTTTCCGATGAAACTCTTAACAAAATCCTTCGGGGACAAAGAAAATTTCTCTAGAATCTCTCTATCTTCAAAAGTTAAAAATACGATATTTTCTGGATTGATTTTCTTTTCTTTTACCAGATACTCCTGAAGCATCTTCAAAAGGGTAGTTTTCCCTGATTGGCGCGGACCTTTAATGGCATAGATTTCTCTGCGGTCAATCCATTTTTTCAACTTATCCATCAAGTTTCGTGAGAAATATTTCTTTGTTTCCATTATATTAATTTTAATAGCGTTAATCTTAATTAATTATTAATAAAAATAGCATTATTATATAAAATTGTCAATGTCTTGATTTTAGAGTTGAACTCAAGGTATTCTATTTTCGTGAAAAACCAGAAACTCAGTTCCTGTTTTCCTTTGGACTGGGAAACATAGGGAAGACAGTAGATTTTTTAGGAGGAATAGGGTTTTAATAAAATGGGGACTGTCCCCATTTTCATGGGAAACTGCAGATAAAACCCTCTTGTACAAGGAGCATCCGCATTGGTTGTAAAGTACGATTATTTTGCCATGTTAATAAGCATTTCCCCGAGGGAAGATGTTAACTACAGCAATAATTTCTTCTTTTGCCAATAAGGCAAAGATTATTCTATAATTTCCAATCCTTAATCTGTAAAATCCTTTTAATTCACCTGTTAAAGCTTTCACCTGAGGATTCTCTAAAGGATTTTCTTGTTTTGATAATTTAAGAAGTCTTTCTTTTATCCTTTCTCTTCGTTTCTTATCTAATTTCTGGAAATATTTTTCTGCATCAGACGATATTCTAATCGACCATCTCATTTATATCCTTTCCATCGCCTTTTTTTATCTCCTCTAATCCTTTCTTACATTCTTCCACAAATCCTGGTACTGCTATCAATTCAAGGCTTTCCCTATGCCTATCAATGTATTCATCCAAGAGCTCTTCAAAAATTTTGCTCAAAGGCCTATTTTCATAACCAGCTATTGCTCTAATGAGCCTCAATTTTTCATCGGGAAGTCTTAATGTTGTCGCACCCATGATATCACCTCTACACGAATCATGACATCATGATATCATAATGTCAACAATAGAAATGAAAAGTTTGCTTGTGTTTCCAGGACAGAGATAAGCTCAGCAGCCGTATGAAAATGAAGACAGTCCCCATTTTTTCATTTTTTTAAATCAAATTAGGTAACCCTTTTCTTTCAGATAGGTTCTTATTTTGTTAGACAACTCCTCTGACTCATTTTTAAACTCAATAAAATCCTCTCTTGTAAACATATACGAGGGATTATAATCAGCTTCTTCCCTATACTTCATCAGCCTTGAGAATATATGTGAGTCCTTTGTCTCAAAGATGTTCTCTTTTATGAAAAGAAGACCAAAAAGCCTTAGTGCTCCTTCGTGGCTTCTTGGTTCATGACCTTTTGTTAGAAGTAATGCCCTGATTGTGTAGAGCAAAGAATAATAGAGCCTTGATACTGCCCCCGTGATAAAATTATTGTTAAAGAGTAAATCTGCCTCTAATAAAGTTTTTGATGCCCTATCAAGTTCATTTTTAATATTTTCCCTTTTATTTTCTTCTTTCATAACAGTATCCCCTCTTTTTCTATGTCAAACGCTATCCTCCTCTCCCTTTTCTTAAGGAGCTCAAAATCCGCTTCTGATAATACCAGTACAGATAGAGGCGTGAGATATTTTACTTCTATATCGGCAACCATATCAAGAATCTGGTTTTTAGTAGCTCTTGTAAGCCCCTGGACAATGATTGCTATATCAATATCGGACTCATTATTATAATCTCCCCTTGCCTTTGACCCGTAGAGAATTAATTTTACTGCGCGTTCACCTAAATGTCTCTTCAGGCTATCTTTCAGTTCCTTTAAGGCCCTGCTTTCCTCATATGTAAAAATGTTATTATTTGTATATTTGCTCATTATTCGACCTTAAATTCAATCCATCTTTCCAATATTGTTCTTATCAAGCAATATTCCGTCATTTTCCTTTTCTTTCTTTAATTGATTATTGCAGACCCATAATCAATTTGCAATACGTACGTCTTTAAAATTACTCTGGAGTTCCACCGAAAATTATATAATTTGTTCTCGCAATTTTGAGGTGAATTTGGCATAATTCATTTGAAAAATGTAAAAAATGAAAAAATGGAGACTGTCCCCATTTTCTATTTTAAATAAAAAAATGTACTAATTATGGTAGAATGTATCTTGAAAATGCTGCCACCTAACACCATCAAAAGGAGATATCAAAGTGGAGCGGAGTAAAGATTGGCTCGATGAAGCTAATGGTGATCTAGAGCATGCCCGAAACGATGTAAGGGGTGGTTTCTATAACTGGGCTTGTTTTTCAGCTCAGCAAGCAGCGGAGAAAGCCGTCAAGGCAGTATTCCAGAGGATGGGAGCAGAAGCTTGGGGACATTCTGTGGCTGATCTGTTAAAGGAACTTTCGAAAAAGCATGACATTCCAGAGAGATTGTCCGACGAAGCATTAGAGCTGGATAAGGCATATATCCCCACGAGATATCCCAACTTCCATCCATCCGGCTCCCCAAGAAGCCGATATACAAAAAATGAAGCAAGAAGGCTTATAGGATATGCGGAAAGAATCGTCAAGCTCTGTACAGATCTTCTATCCAAAATTTGATAAAAAAGAATTAATCCAGAAACTTAAGAAAAAGATAGAAGAGCTTGCAAAAGAACTTCCGCTTTCCCTTGTAGTATTGTTCGGCTCTTATGCCCAGGGGAACTACACTGTAGCCAGTGATGTGGACCTCCTTATTATCTATCGGGGAAAAGAGAGGAAGGATGCTTTTGCCACAGTAAGGAAGACCTTGGATATCCCCCTGCTTGAGCCCCATGTACACTCAGAAGATGAATATAAAAGACTAAGGAGCGTCATCGCTCGGATGACAGCAAAGGGAGTAGTCCTGTTCTCAAGCAAGGTAGGTTAGTGCTGAAGAATAACACAATCAAAATAGTAAAAAACGAAAGCGTTCACCTAATGGGGACAGTCCCCATTCTTCCCCTGGTTGAAAAAGCAGGAAAAAGGGGGCAGCACGCTCCCTTTGGTCGCTTGCAATGACTAAAACGTTTAGGAGAGAAAAATGATTGAAGGTGTTAAGACAAAAAATTTAAAAGTTATTCCTGACGAGAGGGGAAGGTTCATGGAGATTCTCCGTCAGGACGACAGCCTCTTTTTGAAGTTTGGTCAGGTTTATATCTCCACAACCTTTCCTGAGGTGGTTAAAGCCTGGCACAAGCATGAAAAACAGGCTGATAATGTTGCCTGTATTCAAGGTATGATTAAGCTGGTTTTGTATGATCCTCGAGAGAAATCTTCAACATATAAGGAAGTAAACCAATTCTTGATCGGTATCCATAATCCCATGCTTG
>JAUWJP010000072.1 GCA_030607635.1 Candidatus Aminicenantota bacterium | reverse complement strand
TTCCGATATATTATAATTAGATTGATTATCCAAGTTAATGATGAATTTTTATCTGTTTTCATTTAATTTAATGCCTATATCTTAAAATATGAAATCTAAATTACTGTAAAACAATGTTAGCTGTTTCAACACCTTTATTAAAAGCCCACATGGTTTTTTTAAATTCAAAAACCCCCATCTTTTCAAGTATTGGCGTTATAATTATTTCATCGCCTGATAGTTCAGGAGCCAACCCTCCTCTTCTATCCAACATGTATAAAAGATTGTTGATTATTGAAAGTACATCTCTTTTATCTCTTACAGGATAAATCTCCTTACCGACCAATTTAACCGTATCTACAAATTCTTTTGATAAGTTCAACAGAAAATAGGAAGTGTTAATTTGTGAAGTAACATCAGTTGCTGCAGAAACATCGGAGATGACAATTTTCAGTTCATCATTAAAATCATTTTTGTTGATTATTCTGGCAATATCTACACAGAAATTATCAATTACTCCGCCATCGACAAGAATACAATCTTCATAGCTTATGGGTTCAAAGAGAAACGGAATAGCCGAAGATGCAAGAACCAGTTCGGTTAAATCTCCGGAGGAGAAGATAATTCTTTCACATCTTTTAACATCCGTCGCATTAATATAAAAGGGGATTTTAGTATTCTCCACCTCATTTGAGGGCAGATATTTCTTAAAAATAGACCTTAAAGTACGGGTCATAGCCTTTTGTGAAAAATAACGGTAATAGGACAATTTAAAAAACTTTTTTTCTTCTTTTTCAAATATTTCAATCATTTCATCTGGAGAGATACCTGCACTGTATGCGGCTCCAACTATGGAACCTACAGAAGTGCCTATGATGAACGCCGGTTTTATGCCATTATTTTCCAGTACTTTCAATACTCCTGCATGTGCAACGCCTCTTGCTCCACCCCCGGAGAGAACAAGGGCTATCCTTTTTCCCAGTACATTCCTGTCCACTGGCTGATTGGCTCTCTCATAATTTTTGTCAAGTCTTTTTTGAAAAAAATGCTAGTAAAAAAATATTTCTTCTTTCAAGTAATTTTTATGTTGAATCTATTTTTAGCTTAGTCATAATATAATATATAGTAGTAATATTTTGATCGTGTTTAATATGCATTTCAAAAAAGCACTAGAAAAATTCCTCAATCTTCCTCTAAGAGCCAAATTTATCCTTTCTTTTCTTTTGGTCATTAGTCTCGGAGGTATAGTATCGCTCATTTTTGGAACAAGGCTCGAACACAAAACTATTTTTTCTCTAGCACAGGCCAAAGTCAAACATGATTTAGCCTCAGCCTGGATGGTTTATCATGAAAAGCTTAATGACGTAAGAGACATCGTCAGATTAAATTCTACCCACGAATCAATACAAAAGGCCATAAAGCGAAACGAAAAAGAGATTCTCAAAAAATATCTCGGTCGTGTCACGAAAGAATTTAATTTAGATATGTTAACCTTGACCGATACTCAGGGGAAGGTGATTCTAAGAACCACACAACCTGAAATAATGGGAGATGATCAGTTAAACGACCCCTTAGTCATACGAGCTCTGAAAGGAGAAACAGTAGCAGCTACTCAAATCATCCCACGAGAAGAATTGTTAAAAGAAGGAAAAGACCTTGTTGCACGCGCTTATTTAAAACTCATCCCTCCCCCCACGGCAGCTCCCCGAACTGAAGATTATGAAGAGAACGGAATGGTGCTTAAAGCTGCATCCCCCCTTATTGATGAAGAAGGGACTATACTTGGAGTATTGTACGGAGGAATACTTCTTAATCAAAACTATGAAATTGTGGACAGGGTTAAAGAGATTGTATACAAAGGAGAAAAATACAAAGGGATAGAAACAGGCACAGCAACTATTTTCCAACACGATTTAAGAATCTCTACCAATGTCAAAAAAGCTAATGGAGAAAGAGCCATTGGTACCCGTGTATCAAAAGAGGTTAATCAGGCGGTATTAAAGGAAGGAAAACCGTGGATTCACCGAGCATTCGTGGTTAATGAGTGGTATATTGCTGCTTATGAACCCATAAAAAATATTGATGGGAGAATCATCGGCATCCTTTATGTGGGGATGCTGGAAAAGCCATATATTGATTTAAGAAACAATGTCATGATCAAATTTACAGGGATGGCCATTCTCTGCGTTGTTTTGCTTCTCACGATCCTTTTCTTTATCACCTCAACAATCATTCATCCTATTCAGGGTGTAGTGTTTGCAACGAATAAAATAGCCCAAGGAGATTTGGACCATAAGGTTGAAATAAATTTTCGGGATGAAATAGGCCAGTTAGCTCAATCTTTTAATCAAATGACCGAGAATTTGAAAAAGGCCAATGAAAAGCTTATCAAATGGGGTAAAACTTTGGAAAAGAGAGTGGAAGAAAGAACAAAAGAACTTCGTGAAATGCAGGATTATTTGATCCAATCAGAAAAATTGGCTTCTCTGGGTAAAATGTCTGCTGGCGTGGCTCATGAAATCAACAATCCTCTAACTTCTATTTTGATCAACACCCATCTTATGCTAGAGAAATTAGAAAAAAACCATGCTTTTCACGAGTACCTCAGTTTAATCGCAGATGAAACAACAAGATGCACAAATATTGTCAAAGGATTGCTTGAATTCTCCCGCCAGAGCCTTCCACAGAAAGCTTATACAGATATTAACGAAATTATTAACCGCACGCTCCAACTCCTCGAAAACCAAACTTCTTTTCAAAACATAAGCATAATAAAAAAGCTAAATCAGAACTTGCCTCAAATTAGGGTTGATAAAGATAAAGTCGAGCAGGTTTTCTGGAACCTCATGATCAACGCATCAGAAGCAATGCCCGATGGCGGCACTTTCAATATAAGCAGCCAATTTTCGACGGACAAAAAATACATTGAAATAGAGTTCATCGATACTGGAAAAGGCATCCCTAAAGTAAATATAAATAAATTGTTTGACCCATTTTTCACCACGAAAAGTAGCGGCACCGGCCTTGGTCTGGCTGTAAGCTACGGAATCATTGAACAGCATCAGGGAAAGATTGAAGTAAAGAGCGAGCTGGGTCAGGGATCTGTATTCACCATCAGCTTACCCATTACAGACTAAACCTATAGTCAAAAAAGGAGGCATAAATGTTGGAAAAAAATAAGAGAAAAATATTAGTCGTCGATGACGAAATAACAGTCTGCAAGAGTATCTCTAAGGCAATTGTAACTGAAGAATATCAAGTCGATACCGCTTTGAGTGGGGAGCAAGCTCTAAAAAAAGATTTGGAAGAATGCTACGATTTGGTTATTACTGATTTAATGATGCCCGGAATTAGCGGGTTGGACCTTTTAAAATCATTAAAAGAGAAAAGACCTGAAATCATTGTTATCATGATTACAGGTTACCCTGCCATAAAAACAGCCGTTCAATCGATTAAAATCGGTGCTTTCGATTACATCCCAAAGCCTTTTACTCCTGCGGAATTAAGAAGTTTGGTTTCTCGGTCCTTTAAAAAAATAGAAAGCGAGGAAAAAGCCAAAAAAGAGCCACCTCCGCCCAAGATGCCCTCCGATCTTTATTACATAATTGGTCATACGTGGCTCCGAAAAGAAGGAAATGGCCTTGTTACTGTAGGTGTCGTCGCAGGCTTTCTTAAACCAGTAGGAATTATTACTCACCTTGAGCTTCCTCATGAGAATGACAATGTCACTCAGGGGGAAGAGTGCGCCAAAATCACTGACGCTGAAAAATACAGTCACCGCATATGGTCATCAGCCACTGGGAGAGTACTCGAGCTCAATGAAAGGTTAAAAGAGGACTTTTCTCTATTAAGAAGGGACCCCTATAGCGATGGATGGCTTTTCAGAATAGAACCAACCAATCTTGAAGAAGATCTGCAAAGTCTTATTGTTTCAAAATAGAATCTTTTTATTTTTGCATCGATGAAAAAGCAGCTACTTAAACGCCCAACCCTGGAAAATCTCATCCAGGTTGGAAGAGTCATTATTAGTGAATTTGATCCGAAAAGATTCACCTATCTCAATTTAAAAGGGGAATGGGAAGAAAATCCTAAAACTCTAATCGATCGAATTTCAAGCGAATTGCTCTATCAAATGTGGAGGATGGGAGAGGAAAAACAGTTCTTATTTATCCCGAACATTTTCTCTCTTTTTGCAAGCGACAGAGCTTGGCTCATTACTAAAAAAATAAAATTGGCACGTTTGGAAAAACCTAAAGTCCGCCCTGAAAGCTTAAAAGAAGATGAAATCGATGAAAAGATAATTCAATCATATTCTTCGGGAGGCCGATCAGAAAAAGTTTATCCTTTTTTAATCATTCTTGAAGTATTAGCGTGGATACTCCATTATGAAGCTACTCGCCTAAACGCTGAATCTTTTGTTCATGACTGGGATACAGCGGCAAAAGTCCAGAAACAAGAATCCATAAAAGAACTCCGAACCATGAATCATTTTTTAAACTGTCTTTCAAATGCAAAAGAAAATGAAGGATTTATTTTCGATATTTTAGATGAATTAAAAAAGCGATCTCCTGAAATTATCGAGCCCATTCCCAAGATGATTTCTGAAGAAGAAAGATTGATGAAAACTCTGAATCAGCTTCTCGAGAAAGCAGAAGATCCAAAACGAAGTGAAGAAATTTTCTCTTTAATCATTGAAAAAATCCAGCCGCCGATGGGAATTGCTACTCTCGCCTCTCCGGCTCTCTTGCGTCCTTGCCTTTCTCTGTTGATGGATGAGAAGATAGACATTTCAAGCGGCATCCAGTATAACGCCTCAGTCATCCTCAGTATTCTCCAGGATTCCCGATCCACTGAGACATTATTAAAAGCCACGAGTCTTTTCCCTTCGTACTACTCAAAAATAAGAGAAAATTTGATTTACACTCTTGGGAATTTGAAAGAAAAAAAGGCGGTCAAGGCCATTGCCCAAGTCTTGGAAGAACATGATGAGATTGAGCCCTCTCAAGGCCATCGAGAAGGAAAAATTCATCACATACTAAAGCAAAAGGAAGAAGCTTTCTGGGCGCTAGGAAAAATTGGCTTAGAATCGATCCAACGCCTTTCCTCTTTGGTAAAATATGAAGAATATCCTTCGGCAAAATTAAAAACATATTTAGCGTGGACATTGGGAGAAATTGGAAAAGCCCAGAAAGAAAAATTCGGGGGGGTAAGTGCCGATATCGCCATCACTCTATTAAAATTATTAAAAACCAAGAACAAGCAAATCTTTGAAGAAACTGTGAGTGCCTTAAGAAAAATTGATATGCCTGAATTCACTCATTCGCTCTATCTTTATAACATCGGAGCAGTGAGCATCCTAGGGCTCAAGCCTGCCCAGAAAGGGTTGTACGAACTCTCGGAAACACTGCATTACTTAATAAACTTAAAAAAGAGAGCCATTATAGCTGTCAACGGAGATTCGGGTACAGGGAAGACATATTTCTGCGAATCGATTATTAATGGATTTGCTGATTTAAAACCGGACGAAATACTCTATTTGATGCGTGATCGAAAAAAAGATCACAAAATATTTAACCGAATTCTGGGATTAAAATGGTTAAAAAAATATATTGAGCCGGTCTACTATCAAGATTATCCTCTCTCTGAGGAGGAGGATGATCCTGACGAGTTCTTCAGACAATTCCTAGAGAAAAATTCAAATAAAAAATTGATCATTTTAGATGGCTGCCGCGACCAACACTATTTTCAGAGAGTCATTGATTTATTCTATTTCAAGGGAGAATTAGACGTTGAGGTAAATTTTAGGGCGACTTTATCCAGAAGGAGATTGAACTTAGAAGAAAGAGAAATTGCCCTTGAAAGCGTTGAAACTCATCTATCTTTTGTAGAGGAACCATCTCTCGAAGACACACATTTCTATCAAGAAGGAATTGTTTTATTGTACGACCTCGACAATTCCATTTCTTCTCGTCTGAACAGCCAGGAAACACAAGAATTATTTGAAAAGAAAAAAATAGATTCCTGGGGGGATCTGATAAGGATCGGGGATTTTAACCAAGAGTCGAAACCCTTAAAGATTGAGCCTGAAACACTGTCTCTCAGGCAGGAAAATTTCTCTTTAAGAAGTGAAGATTGGCCAAAATCAAGCGCCAAATCCTTCTCTCCTGAAGAAAGAAAATTCAGAGCAAAGTTGAATGAAAACCTCGCCGAGCAACCAAATCTTCTTCAAACCATAGAAATGGACGACTTAAAAGCAAAACAAATCAGATTTTATGCTCAGGACCAGATTGCAGGCGTAGGGGAGGAGGGAAGCGTTTTTGTTCTCACATTTCTTGATAACCGAATATTCTACACTTTTGTGGAAAGAAACACAGACATAACATTACTGGGTCGAGATATTTTCTTGATAAATCATAAGGGAGAGTTAACGAATGTTTCCTTTGAAAGGAATGAAATCGTTAAGATTGGAAAGACCAATTCGCCAGCTCTGGCAATCACTTCTTTTCCAAGAGACAGGATTATTACCGGACACAAAGATGGGTCGATCAGGATCTGGGATTTTCTGAATAAAAATATCTTTACCTTGGAAGGCCACCACCAGCCGGTTTTATCCTTAGCCGTGGATTATTTTGGCCGGATATACTCAGGTAGTTTGGATAAAACTCTTAGACACTGGGATATGGATAAAGGGTTGGTGAATATTGTTGAAAATCTCGAGGGGAAGCCTCATCACATTAAGTTGTATCCTCAGGGAAAAATTCTAGCCATCATAGAGGGGGATTATTACGCTGACCACATAAAGAAAGATTTAAAGAGTAAAATAAGTATTATCAATTTTAAAGACGGAATCTCCCATGTGATTTCATCCCCTTTCGAGAAAACAATCTCGGGCGTTAATGTCTATTTTGATGGAAGAATCATCGTCGGTCTCTCAGCCTCGAAAAGAAAGAGCAAACAAGGAAATGGAAACTTAGCCATAATCATCCCGGGAAAAGATTACTGGGAATACAAAATCTTAGACGGACACACCATGGAAACAAAAGATTGTCTGGCAACAGGATCAAGGATAATGACTTGCGGTATGGAAGCCCCGGACCAGCATAGCATCCGTTTTTGGGGAATTGAGTATTATGTCAGAACAGAATTAAGCAAGCTCTCTCTACAACCTTCGTGAAAAACAATCCAAAAAAGACCTTTTTTATCCTCTCGAGTTCCCTTAAAAATTAGGCTAAAAAATAGATAACTAATTTTATTTGTTCAAGTTGGGGAAAATCACAATTGAAAAAGCGAAATATTGGGGGTACTTTTTTTATCTTTTTAGATTAAAGATAGGCTCTCAGGGTTTAAATTCAATGTTAAGAACAGATAGTTTACAAAGAAATCTATTTAATCCATAATTTTTGGGGGAACTCCACGCACCATTGACCATTGACAAAGCTTTGATATCTAAATTATAATTTAAATCTGAGAGACGGGGGCGAATTGGTTTCGACGGAGATAATGAGGCAGATGTAGCATGTCGAGATTCCACCCACCTCGTAAAAAGGTGGAAAAAACTAAATGCAGAAACTCTGCCTATTGCTGCCTAAATAGTAGGCATGCCGTTTCTCTAGTTCTTTCCTGCGGTGCTTGAGAAGCGTCGATTAGCAGGATAGCAACCCAGGTTAGTCCTGAGCCTGGCAAGTGAAGCTGATCGGGCCTGGTTCCGTTGTGTTCTTCCTCTTCGGACACTTCAGAACGAGATTGCAGAAGAGGATAAGCATGTAGAAGCTATCTGTTGAATGTCTTCGGACGCGGGTTCGATTCCCGCCGCCTCCAAAATAAACCTACAGAAAAGATAATACTTGAATAAAAAATTGGTTAG
>JAUWJP010000214.1 GCA_030607635.1 Candidatus Aminicenantota bacterium | reverse complement strand
TATGAGTATAGGAAATTACGATACGAGACACTAGATTGCGGAGGATTGACACTATGATGTTTGATAAATTTACAATCAAGGACCAGGAAGTTATTCAGGAGTCTCAAAACATTGCAGAAAAATATGACCACCAACAGCTTGAACCGGAGCACATCCTGATGGCCTTGATTTTACAGCAGGAGGGTACTGTTCCGGCTATATTGCAAAAATTGGGAGTTGATATCCCTGTTATTTTAAAACAGGTAGAGGAAGCTCTTAACAAAATTCCCAAGGTTTATGGCACTGGAGAAGGACAGCCCCACATTTCTCCACGCAGCAAAAAAGTATTGGATCAGGCTTTTAAAGAAGCTGAAAGGTTGAAAGATGAATATGTAAGCACAGAGCACATTTTTATCTCTGTCGCAGATGAAAAAGGCGGAGAAGCTTCGAAAATATTATCTTCACTGGGTGTTACCAAAGATGATCTGTATAATGTACTGGTTAGCATAAGGGGGAGCCATCGAGTAACTGATCCTAACCCCGAGGAAAAGTATCAGGCTCTCAAAAGATACAGTAGAGACCTAACTGATCTGGCTCGTAAAAACAAACTCGATCCGGGTATTGGAAGAGATGACGAAATCAGAAGAGTTATCCAAGTCTTATCCCGCAGAACCAAGAATAATCCTGTGCTGATAGGAGAACCGGGGGTAGGAAAAACTGCAATCGTTGAAGGCTTAGCTCAAAGAATTGTCAATGGAGACATTCCTGAAGGTCTTAAAAACAGGAGAGTAGTTGCACTTGATATGGGATCCCTGGTTGCCGGAACCAAATACCGAGGAGAATTTGAAGACAGACTCAAAGCAGTTCTAAAAGAGATTGAAGAAAAAAGTGGTGAAATTATATTGTTCATAGATGAACTTCACACGGTGGTAGGAGCAGGAGCAGCCGAAGGATCTATCGACGCTTCCAATATGCTAAAACCTGCCTTAGCCAGAGGTGAGTTGAAATGTGTAGGAGCCACCACCCTGAACGAGTACAGGAAATATATAGAAAAAGATACTGCTTTAGAAAGGAGATTTCAGCCCATTATAGTTGGCGAGCCTACTGTGGAAGATACCATATCGATTCTTCGAGGCCTTAAGGAACGCTATGAGGTTCACCATGGTGTTAAGATTCTGGATTCGGCAACTGTTGCGGCAGCGACGTTATCCAATCGCTATATTTCAGATCGATTCCTTCCTGATAAAGCCATTGACTTGATTGAAGAATCTGCATCAAAGCTAAGAATTGAAATGGATAGTCTTCCTACAGAGATTGACGAAGTGAACAGGAAAATAGTCCAGTTAGAAATCGAAAGGGAGGCTTTGAAAAGAGAAAAAGACAAAGCTTCTAAAGAAAGGCTGGAGAAAGTGAAGAGAGCACTGGCTGAGCTCAAAGAAGAAAGTTCAGCCATGAAAGTTCATTGGGAACAGGAGAAGGGAATCATTAAAAAGATACAGGAATTACAAGAACAGATAGAAAACACTCGACTGGAAGAGCAGAAGGCAGAGAGAGAAGGCAATCTGGAAAAAGTTGCACAGCTTCGTTACTCTACTTTAACGCAACTTCAGGAACAATTACAGAAAGAAAGCAATAACTTAAATAAGATTCAGCAAAACCAGAAGATGCTTAAAGAGGAGGTTGATGCAGAAGATATTGCTGAAGTTGTGGCCAAGTGGACTGGCATTCCGGTTTCTAAAATGATGGAAGGTGAGTTGGAAAAGCTGGTCAGAATGGAGGAAAGAATCGAGAAGAGAGTAGTCGGCCAGAACGAAGCAATAAATGCTGTTTCCAATGCGGTAAGAAGATCCAGGTCGGGTTTGCAGGACCCCAACCGGCCTCTTGGCTCTTTTATTTTCTTAGGTCCACCCGGTGTAGGAAAGACAGAGCTGGGCAGGGCGCTGGCAGAATTCCTCTTTGATGATGAGCAGGCTATGGTAAGAGTTGATATGTCAGAATTCATGGAGAAACATTCCGTTGCACGACTCATAGGTGCTCCACCTGGCTATGTAGGATATGAGGAGGGTGGTTATCTCACAGAGGCGATTAGAAGAAAACCCTATTCAGTCATCTTGCTTGATGAAATAGAAAAGGCGCATCCTGAAGTGTTTAACATTCTTCTTCAAATCCTGGATGATGGAAGGCTAACCGATGGACATGGGAGAACCGTTGATTTTAAGAACACTCTTATTATCATGACTTCCAATTTGGGAAGCCAATTGATACAGGATATGGGAGAAAAAGACTATGATGAAATGCAAAAAAGAGTGATGGAAGTTGTCCGTTCAACTTTTAAACCAGAATTCTTAAACCGCGTTGACGAGATTATTATCTTCCATTCATTAGGGAAAGAAGAAATCAAAAAGATTATTGAAATTCAGCTGAGCTATTTGAATAAAAGGCTGACAGAGAAGAAGCTTTCCATTACATTAACGGAATCGGCAAAAGGATTGCTGGTTGAACAGGGGTTTGACCCTGTTTATGGGGCTAGAATTCTCAAAAGGACGATTCAGCGAAAAATTCAGGATCCTCTTGCCCTAAAACTGTTGGAAGGAGATTTTTCTGAAGGTGACCTTATAGAAATAGATGTAGATTCAGCATCCAAGGAGTTTACCATGCACAAGAGGAAAGATACGGTAGCAATTTAAAGAATAATTTGCAGTTAAAAACTGTCTCTATTGTGAAAACACTTGTGCAAGATAGGTTTTGGGGTTTTCAGGCAGTTGATTAAATCTATCTATTATCATTCCTTCCTTATTAATTATTATATGAGTAGGAACACCAATGATACCATACCTTTTTGACACCTCTCCGGTTCCATCAAAAATGATTTTATAGGGAAGCTGGTACCTTGCCTGAGTCTGTTTGACTCTCTCTATAGAATCATTAAGCCCGACATCAATTGAAAGCACCTCATAAGGTTTATTCTCTGCGGCATGATAGAGATTCTTTAATTTAGGTATCTCCATAAGACAGGAAGGGCACCAGGTTGCCCAGAATACCAGATGGACAATCTTTTTCCCTTGATAGCTTTTCAGTTGGATCTCTTCCCCCTCTATGGTCTTAAGAGAGAAATCGAAAGCTTTTAAGCTCTGCTGTTTCCCCTCCTGATTAGAAGGACAACCAGTAAGAAGAATGGCAACAGAAATGACAAAAATAATACACCGCCAGACAAGAGATTCTCCTTTGTTCATACTTGCTCCTTTCATACCATAAGTTGTCCCATTTTGATGAGAAAATACTCACCCACAATGATCATCATTATTCCAAAGCCTTTTTTAATCTTAACCATCCAGTTCCCTGACCGTGGCAAAGAGGTCAGAAGTCCAGCAAATGTTCCTATCAAAATAAGTAAAAATCCCATTCCAAAGGCATAAAAGAACAACATGGCTATTCCCAGGGATACATTCTGTTTTGTTCCCACATAGGTAAGCAATATACCCAGAACCGGTGCGGTACAAGGAGCCGCAATCAGAGCCGAGGCCCCTCCCAGAAAGATAGCAGAGATTCCACCTTTGGTTTTGGCTCCAGTAACTCTGTATCGGTCAAGCCAGGTAAATTGTATGGTAATCACATCCAACATAGCCAAACCAAAAATTATACAAATGTTAGCTACTGCGAGATGAGCCCAGGGATTGGTTTGTATATGACCGAAAAGTTTTCCCGTGAGTGCAGCAAAGGCACCCAGCGATGAGTAGACTACAGCCAGACCCAAAACATACATAAGGGAAAGGTAAAACCCTCTGAGTCTTGTTGTTGACCCTTTAGCCCCTATAAATCCCACT
>JAUWJP010000091.1 GCA_030607635.1 Candidatus Aminicenantota bacterium | reverse complement strand
TCAATTACCTGACGAACTTTTTGAAAGTCATAAGTGAGATATTCATGGAGAGCTAAACCTTTTGTTGCGGAATAAGAAAGAATTCCAACCTCATCAGTCGGATGAAGTTGGGTGTCGATGAAATGTAAAGCTACCTTCTTTGAGTTCATGAATCCCGCTTCATTGTTAAAAGCAAGATCAAAAATGAGGAAAAATTTCCGATTCATTCTAGAGGGGACTTCAGGAGTAATAGCTGGTTTTGTTTCTTCTGCTTTTTTCCCGGGCAGGGATAAGATGTGTTTTTCAAAATCAGTAATTTTCTTAAGCTTTCCATTATCATAAAGTACAAAATCGGATTTATTCAAATCTGTCACCGGGCTCCCTTTTTTATCAGCCACATAAACCTGAATCAGTTTTAAAGTTACAGTGACTTCGTGCTGCAGAGATTCTTGCTTTATTTTTGAATTTTTTGTTTGAGATTGTAATGATTCAACAAAAATAAGTTGGGAAAAAAGAAACACACTTATACTAATTATTAATATAAATAAAAATGGATAGGAATTTGCTTTTTTACTAATTTGCATTTTACCCTCCTTTTATTTAATCCAGATAATATCTTATGCAAATACTATGCCAATCCGCATTCCTCTGTAATCTTGTGGTTTTGTGCATATATTATGTCCTTAAAATAAGACGATTGCAGGGTTATAAATACACTTGTGTTTAGCATAAGTAAGTAGTTTATTCATGGCTGATAGCTGAATCCATCAGGTGTAACAGACTCAATAGTCTAAATGGACTAAACGTATTAAATCCAAAATCCAATCGCGTTGGAGAAAACATCGATTTCATTAGAAATTTTATCAATCACTTGAATAATGATGACGGGTGGTGTTCCTATCTTTTCGTACAAAAAAAATGCGGGAAAAAGCTCCTTCATGCTTTTCATTTCCCTTTTTATGACAAGAGGGTAGAAGAGGAGAAAATAAGCAGCAAAATACCCAAGTACCCACCACGAGCGAGATGCGAAGGCAGCGCTGACTCCTATTACAAAATTTCCCAAATAAAGAGGATTTCTGGTGTATTGATAAGGCCCGGAAATTGCCAGTTCCTTTTCCTTCCTGAGATGACCGGCGGACCAAGTTCTTATCAGAAGCCCCATAAAGTACAAGCAGACCGTACACATGCCAGAAGACAAGGATTGAGGGAGGGAAACAGGCTGGCAAGGAAATCAGCCCTCCGAACAGCAGAAGTAAGGGAGAGCGCGATCCTGGCTGGAGCCGCTGTTTAAAACCATCAAATAAGGCAGGATTTTTAGCCTGGAAGCTGAATTTTATAACCTAGAGTTATAAATTTTGGCATTTTTCTCGAATTTTATAACTCCCAGTTAGAATTTCGGGACTCCAAAAAGCAAATTCTTATAAAATAAGCCAAATATGAATACTGAATAAAAATCTCAAGTAGACACAATTCTTATATTCCGATAGCTTTCAACGAATCTAAACGATATAATAATTCAGCTAATTCGGAGATCTTACAAAAACTAACACTTTTAAAGAACAAAATTTCTTATCTAAAAAAATGATTGCACATTTCTTTGGCATGACTTATAAACTTACAGACACATTAATCAAAAAAAAATTACTTCTTTTCATACTTCTATTCTTCTTTATGAATTTGGGCATTAATCCAGCTCAAGGACAGGAAAAACTCCAAGAAGAGGTCATGGTCATTGCAGTAGAAGTCCCTGTCAGGGTTATCCATAAGGGTCAAGTGGTTAAAAATTTAACAAAAGAAGACTTTGAAATCTATGAAAAAGGCATCAAACAGAAAATTACGGCCTTTGAAGTCATCTCCAGGAAAATATCTATTTCTAAAAAACTGTCTCAAGAAGAAAGAAAAATCGTGCCTAAAAAAAGGCTCTTCCTTCTTATTTTTAATATCTTTGATTACACTGATGCTGTGGGAGAAGCCATAGATTATTTTTTTAAAAATGTTTTTACCACCGGGGACCAGCTTATCATCCTTACCGAAGACAAATTATTTAACATAGAAATAGGAAACAGTTTATCTGAAATGATCTTTAACCTCAAAGAAACCTTAAAAAAATACAAGCTAATCTCGAACAAAAACACTTTTAGAGCATATAGAGATTTAAGACATGAAGGTGACAGAGTTCTCAGTGCATATCAAGATAGAACTGGAGATATAAATAGGGCCATTATTATGTTTTATGAAACTTACCTAAGAATTTGGGCTGATTATAGAAGACAGTATTTTACTCCTGATCTTGATCTTTACCGAAGCATTATAAAAAGAGTTAAACAGATAGAAGGAGAAAAATGGGCTATCTGTTTTCAGCAAAGGAAAATGTTCCCCGGATTAAAAAATGAAGGACGGCTTGGCTCTATTATCAATTATTATGCTGACGAAAGCGCAACAACGGGGTTACGCATAATCTCGACTAAACAGCGGGAACTTCAAAGAAGCTTAAATATTTCCTATAAATTTCCTACTGAAATTTTGAAAAATCTCTTCATGGAAGCAAACATCACCTTTCACTTAATTCTCATGAAATCCCTTCGGGACATTCTTTACCGTGACTTTGAATTGAGGGAAGTCGCCCAGGATTATGAAGATTGTTTTAAGCAAATAAGTTTTTCAACCGGCGGCCATGCTACTTTTTCCAATAAGGTTACAGAGGCTTTAAAGGAAGCAACAGAAGCGGAAGATTATTATTATCTTTTGGTTTATTCACCCAATGAAGATCAATCAGAAAAGAAAAGAGATATTGAAGTTAAAGTTAAAAAAAGAGGAATTAAGGTCATTCACCTAAAACACTTCTTTGAAAAAGAAGCGCCTCCCATCAGCATAACCGATTTCAAGGCCGGCAATAAAGCCATGAAATTCTCTTTCTCTAACTATAAAATGATCAAAATAAAAGGAAAGTTGACAGGAATAGCTGATGTTAAGATAACTCTTTTTGATAAAGATTCGGAAAAAGTTTTTGATGAAAGGAAAACATTGAACCTTTTAAAAAAAGAAGCTCATCTCTCACTTAATTTCAACCAGCTCAAATCCGGAAATTATTTTATTCTCATTCAAGTTATTGATAAAATTTCAAATGAAATAGATGTATTTTCCAAACAGATCGAGCTTTAAATTTAATGGGAAAAATCTGTATACTGGTGAGTAGGCCGGGGAGTCTCACTCCAGCCTCTCTCAGAACGGTACGAGAACCCCTCGATTCATACCGCTCCCGCCATCCAAATCTCATGGTCTGACTCCAGCGCTCCCTCTGTTCGCCATAAATCCCCCCCCTTTTTACACATTTTCCAACTGTTGACGGTGCGGAGAAGAAGAGAAAATTGGGGCCTGTCCCCTTTTTCTTTTTAAGCCCGCTTTTGTCTTCGAATGAATTCATCCAAATCTTCTTTAATAAATAAATATTCTTTTCCAGGCTTATAGTAAGGAATTTTTTTCTCTTGCACCCATCTTCTTATTGTAATGGGGGATTTATTAAGGTACTCTGCTACGTCCGCTAGGTCCAGCCACAATTTGAAATCATCCATGTATTGGCTAATAAACAAGAGCTCAATCCCAACAACTCCTCCTTCTGAATCAACATCAACGTTGCAATAATCAGATACAGGTATAGTTTTGCTTATCTTCCTCTTTGATAATTTTATATAACTTGCATCTGCTCTTCGATCAAATGAAATTTTCATTTTTTCCCTCCAATAAATTGAATCGTCATCATAAGGACTTTGCTAAGCTAATTTATTAGCATTGCTGTGATTATTATTTTTTTCTTTTTCTTTACAACATATGTAACTCGAACGTTCTTTCCTTTTTCAACTTCCTTGGCAACATTAGTTTCTCCATGCCTGCCAGGATATGTAATGTCTGGAGATTCTAGAACTCTCTCAAGTTCTTTTTCTGAAATATTTCTTTCTTTCATTCTTAACTTTGCATGATTAGTCAATATATAATCTTTTATCATCATTAACTAATATATATTATCTTTAATTATCAAATGTAATCAAATTATATATTTATTATTCATATTTGTCAAATCATCCTTAATACTCTTTCCTTTTAAGGGACAGGAATTTCCTTTTTGTGCTCGCCACAAATCCCTCACAATTTTCCACGATTTCCACCCTCTGATGTCCTGAAATAATAATATCATAATCAAAATGGCAAGATCATTTGCCAAAAAAATAGAGGCAAAGCAACAAAAACAGCAAAACAGTCAGCAATAAGACAGGCTCCACCTGCCATTCAGTCAAAAGGACCTTTGGCAAACCAGTTGCAGAAATGCTTGTCCCACTTCTCGGCCAACATCAAGAATTCCGGTAGGGCGACTTGGGGCGGAGGGGGCGCCCGGCTTGGAAGCTGCGTTTGGAAGATGGGCTATGAGCTATAGGGCTAGCCAGAGCCGATGTTGAAAACCATCAAATAAGGCAGGATTTTCAGCCTGGGAGCTGAATTTTATAACCTGGAGTTATAAATTTTGGCATTTTTCTCGAATTTTATAACTCCCAGTAAGAATTTCGCGAAATAATTAACTGTGCGAGATTCTGTTTATAAGGCAGAAAAAAGGGCCTACTCCTTCTTAAAAGTATCGTTACGGGCAAAGCGCAGCAATCTCATTGACATATAGAAATTGGGGACCGTCCTCTATTTATGCAATGTCAAAACGTTGAAACGCAACTTGTTTATTGTTTACTTGACTATATGCACAGATGTACATATAATATAAAAATGGAATTTGAATGGGATAGCAATAAAGCTATTTCCAATTTCAAAAAGCATGAAGTAGATTTTGCAGATGCTGTAATTGTATTAGAGGACGAAAGGGCCATCACTATACCTGATAACTACCCTGATGAGGAACGTTTCGTTACCGTCGGTATGGACTCTTTCGGCCGCATTCTCGTGGTTGTCTATACTTGGCGCGAAAACCGAATTCGTATCATATCTGCAAGGAAAGCAACAACAAAGGAAATAAAGCAATATAAAGGTTAGCTTAATGAAAAAAGAATACGATTTTAGTAAAGGAAAAAGAGGACCGGTGATTAAGACTCCTAAAGGAAAAACGCGTATCACTATCCGAATAGACGATGAGATCCTCGCCTGGTTCCGACAACAAGTACACGCTGCAGGTGGTGGAAATTATCAGACACTCATTAATATGGCTCTGAGAGAATACATGGATTCAAAAAGGGAATCGCTCGAGGAAACTCTTCGGCATGTTATTCGTGAAGAATTATCGGCGTATGGCAAAAAATCTAAGCGCTGATACATTATCTGTCTAAACAGGTCTCCGCCCTCACCGATCCGGAAAGCCATCCCAATACCAAGAATATCATGATGTTTATCAGAGTGGCTGGCAGGTATCGGAGTCAGCACTTTGTTTATCGAGCCCGGGAATCACTGGGAGAATGGCTATGTGGAGTCGTTCATCGGAACGTTTAGGGGTGAGTTGCTCAATGGAGAGATTTTTGATACTCTTCTAGAGGCAAGGGTAGTCATAGAGTGTTGGCGTAGAGTACACAGTCAATTCCGGCCGCACAGCTCATTAGGCAATGTGCCTCCAGAGCAATTTGCTGCACAGAATTTACCGTTGAAGACTGATCCAATTCGAGCTCCTGGGGCTATCAAAAATGACTTGCAAAATTTTAAACTAACATAGGAAATGAACCAAAGATGGGGGCAGGTCCTTACTGAAAAATGAGCCTACCTGCAGCGCTCCCAATCCGAGTCCATGTAGAATTGATCGAGCTCCTTCCATAACTCCTGGATGTCGCAGGTCATGATGATCAGGTCCTGAAAATTACCCGTTTGGTCTTTCACATAGTCAGGAATAACAAGTTCTTCATGGAATCCCAGCGTCATGCAAATAGTCCTGGCCGCAATCTGAGGTTTCATCATCTTGGCGACTACCTTCTCTACCTTCTTCTCCATCGCTAAGAAGTAGAGTTCTCTCATGATGATCATCCCTACTCCTTTGCGCCTGAACTCTTCAGCAACGATTACTCTCAGCTCTCCCTGATGCCTGCGCCACTCCTCGGTGGTTAGCTCAAGCGCCCCATCAGCGATAATGCTGTCTCCTTTGAGTGCTATGATGCGGAAGATGTCTCCCGCTTTAGCAAATTCGATCCTCTGCTTGACGATATTTTTGTTTGTAACATCAACCCTCAGGTACTTTATGTCTTCTTCCGGGAGCGACCGGTAAAAGCTCATAAGCCTGTCAAGGTCTTCGACAGTAAGGTTTCTTATGGTTACTTTTGTACCATCTTTTAAAGTTTCTGTCTTCTCCATGATGAATGCTTCCCTTGCCATATTTACGCATAGAATAATACTTAATCAGGGATGAGTCAACCGGATTCAACGCTTTATTCAGTATTTCATATCAGAGGGTCACTTACTCTTTGCATGTATTCGGGGATAAGGGGGCGAAACAGAAACGTCGTGAAATATTTAACTTAGCGACTTTTTATAAAAATCTTAAATAAAATCTTGACACATGGAGAAAAAAGCATTAGTATACACTTAGGTAGTTACTAAGATGAAAAAAAAAGAAATTGTTCAGGCCATTGAAAATCTGGGGCTCTCGACCTATGAGGCAAAAGCCTACTTTGCTCTCCTCTTAGAATCTCCCCTGACAGGCTACAAGCTCAGCAAGATTTCCGGTGTCCCTCGTTCTCGTATATATGAAACGATCGAGAAGCTTATGGCGAAAGGATTGGTTCTCTCTCAAGAAGGGGATACAACCCTCTTAAGACCCGTAAGCCTTGAATCATTATTAGAAAAGAAAGAAAAGGAAAGCAGCCGGAATATAGATTTTCTCAAGAAAATTCTGCCGCAGCTTAAAAAACCAGCAAAGACTCAAGGCATCTGGACCATTTCAGGACGAGATCGAATATTTGAAACAATAAATCATGTCATTTCTCAAGCTAAGAGCCATATATATTTAGTCAGCTTCGACAGCGATA
>JAUWJP010000139.1 GCA_030607635.1 Candidatus Aminicenantota bacterium | reverse complement strand
TTCCTCTCGGATGCTATACTTCAAGTTTTAGGACTCGCTTCTTTCCTTCTGTCTTTAGCATTTTTTTACCTTGGTCTCCAGACTTTCTCTTCTGAGAAGGAGAAGCGATTCATCCTAAAGACTTCAGGGTCTCTTTTTCTTGTTCTCATCGGCAGTTCCCTTTTTTTCATGCTGTTCCCAATTTTTTCTCTCGGAGGAACAGAGCTTTCAGGCGGAGGTTTTATCGGTGAATTAGTATCTTCCTTTTTGATTCGATATTTTGACCATGTTGGAACCTACCTTGTTCTTTTTGTTCTCCTCATCCTTTTTTTCATCTTCTCCACTAAAATTTCTTTTGGAAATATCTTCCGCATCTTTCAGCGGTTTTTTCGCTTCGCTTTCAAGGAAGTCAGGATCCAAATTATCCGTTACCAAAAATCAAAGCGCCGGGAGAAGATGAGGAAAAAGGTTGTCGAAAAATATTCTTTACTGCAAGAGAAAAAGACTGAAAAATCGAAACTTAAAAAGAGAAAAAAAGAAATAAAAAAAGAACTTGGGCCAGAACCTGCAATAACAAAACCTGTCCCTCCTACTATGCCCGAAAAGTATCTTTTTCCTGAAATGGAAGGAAAAGAGGGCTACAATTTTCCACCTCTTACTCTTTTGGATCCTGGAAAACCCTATGAAAAAATCGATAAAAACGAACTCTATGAAAAAAAACAACGGATAGAGGAGAAATTAGGGGAATTCCGCGTCGAGGGGGAAGTCAAAGAGTATCATCCTGGCCCTGTGGTCACCACTTATGAATTCTATCCATATCCAGGAATAAAAGTGAGTCAGGTGGCTAACCTCACAGAAGATCTCTCTCTGGCATTAGGGGCAGAATCGGTCAGGGTCCAAAGAATGCCGGGCAGATCTTCTCTGGGAGTTGAGATTCCCAATAACAAAAGAGAAATCATTAAACTCAAAGACGTAATACAATCGGAAAAATTCCAGGACTCTCCCTCTAAACTGACTTTTGCCCTGGGAAAGACTATTCATGGTGAAGTTTATGTCACAGATTTAGCCATCATGCCCCATCTTCTTATTGCCGGGGCCACTGGAACAGGAAAAAGCGTAGCTCTCAACTCTCTTATCGCCAGCATTCTTTTCAAGGCTACACCTGAAGAAGTCAAGCTCATCCTTATCGATCCCAAAAGATTAGAATTCACGTTTTGGGAGGGAATCCCTCACCTTCTCTGCCCTGTTATTAAGGACGCCAAGAAGGCAGGCAAGATTTTGTTTGATACAACAAAAAAAATGGAAGAGCGATACCAAAAGTTGGGTGTTCTCAAAGTAAGAAATATCGAACAATACAATCACCAGGTAAAACAAATATTAAAAGAAAAAAAAGAGAACTTCACAGAAGATGATAAAGAAAAACTCAAGCCCATCCCTTATCTCGTCATCATCATCGATGAATTAGCAGAATTGATGATGATTGGGGCTCAAGATATGGAGTATTGCATTGCCCGCCTGGCTCAATTAGCCCGAGCAGTAGGTATCCACCTCGTGATGGCCACTCAGCGGCCCTCGATAGATGTGATAACCGGGACTATCAAAAATAACTTTTCCAGCCGTATAGCCTTCCGCGTTCCCTCAAAGATTGACTCTCGAATCATCCTTGATTCGTCCGGTGCTGAAAAACTCCTTGGCTTAGGAGACATGCTCTTTATGCCTCCTAATTATCCTCGCCATATTAGATTGCATAGTTCTTATATTTCTGTTCCTGAAATCACCAGACTGGTCAAGTTTGTTAAGGAACAGGCAAGCCCAAGCTATGATGAAAAAATTGTCAAAACCCTCAAAAGCCAAACTGACCAGGTCTGGGAGGAAAACGGCGAAAAAGATGAACTCTATGATAAAGCTCTTAAGCTCATACTCGTTACAGGTCAGGCTTCTGCCTCTTATCTTCAGAGAAAGCTCAAGTTGGGTTACGCCCGGGCTGCCAGGATCATTGACCAGATGGAACACGAAGGAATAGTGGCCCCTTCTGAGGGAAGCAAGCCCAGAGAATTTTTGGTGGATCCTCAATCGTATCTGGAAAAAATAGAGAGAGATGAGTGAGTGTTCGGCCGGAGAAAAAAGGTGGGTTTGATAAATCAAACCCCTTCATAATATAAAGGGAAGAGCATATCTAAGCGTTAAACTTTAAAGGAGGGAATAATATCAGTGAATAGGGGGAAGGCGAAGGGAGGCCAGAGTTTTCACTTTTATATCCTGCCACTTTTCTACTGGAATGGAAAGGAAGCTATCCAAAAGGACAGGGTCGAACTGGCTACCTCGATATTTATCCATTTCTCTCAAGGCTTCTTCAAAGCTTTTTCCCTTCCTGTAGGGCCTATCAGAAGTTATGGCATCTAATGTATCAGCCAAAGAAAAGATTCTCGCTTCCACTGGAATTTCCTCTTCGATCAAACCAAAAGGATATCCGCTTCCGTCATATTTCTCATGATGATATAGAACGACATTGGCTGCTTTCCTTAAAAAATCAAATTCCTCTATCATCTCATGACCCAAAAGTGGATGTTCTTGCAAGATTCCTTTTTCTCTTTCGGTTAGAGGGCTGGCTTTTCTTAAGATGAATTCGGGAATCCCTATTTTTCCGACATCATGAAGCAAAGCACCCCTCTGGATATTGACCAAAAAATTCTTATCTTCAATCCCAAGATCTTTGGTCAAAAGCGTTGTGTAACTGGCCACAAGCTTAGAATGACCTATGCTGTCTTCATTGCCGTCAGTTGCGGCAATTAAATAGAGAAGGCTCGAGTTGAAAAACATCTGCTTTTCTGCGATATCTTCTTCAACATTAGAGATTTGATCCTTGAAAATATTCCCGTAGTGACGATCCATATGCCTTAATATATTTCTTGCCGATGACATCTTCCTGACCTCCGTGCTTTCCATACCCCAAGACGAATAATCATGCTCCTCTTTCTCTTCATTAAAGACAAGGGCGAAGGGAGGCTTTGAACCTGCCCTTTTCCATGGAGCTTCTCCCCCATTTAAGATCATATTATAAGGATTAGAGGCAAAAACAAACTCGCTTTTATCCGCCTCTTTTGATGCATAAAGATCAAAACTTCTGTTGATTAAAGACTGATAAAAGGAATTTTTCCTGTCTTTTTTATCTATAGTAAATAATGTATTTTCTCTTATTGCGTGAGAGTTTTTCCCCTTTGAAGTTTGTCCCTGTCTATTTTGTTGCACCAAGCTACTCGCTAATGCCCGAAAGAATGGAATTTGCTTTTGACAAATTTTGGTAACTATTTTTCAACTACCCATCCTCAAATTTTTTGGGCGAAAGATTTAGTCGCAATTAAACCCAAAAAATTGAAATCCAGGCTTGTCATCTGATATCAATGTCCGTATAATGCTATGGAAAAAGAGAAGCGGATCAAAAATGGACAAAAGGAAGCAGGAAACCAATTTAGAAGAAATTTACGCTAAATATGGTCCTGTTGTTCGTTTTAGAGTTAGAAAATCCATAGGGGCTTCCAATCCAGATTGGGAGGATATTGCTAATGAAATTATCACTAATGTCATAGAAAAAATAAAGAAGAAGGAGTTTAGGGGAGAATCTTCGATTGGAACGTTTATATATACTATTACAAGCCGCAGGATCATTGATTACATAAGGCAAAAGACCAAAGTGCTGAAACACGCCCCAGAACCGACTCCTTTTCCCGACCCTCATGAGCACGTTGAAAACAAAGAAAGAGCTGAATTAATAACAGGTGCGATAAAAAAACTAAAGCCCAAATACAGAGAAGTCCTTTACCTTTATTATTATAAAGGACTTTCGAGAGAGGAAGTTGCTGAAAAGCTATGCATCACTCCTCATAGGGTTAGCGAACGTGTGAACTATTCCCAAAAACTTCTAAAAAAATTGATAAAAAAATGAATTTTTTTCCATTTTTCATTCCTGCTACGACTAAACTTATGGAATTAATGTTTTTCACGGGAACATGGCATGAAAATGTGTAAATGCGAACATCTCATCGATGATTATCTATTTGATAGATTAGATGATGAGAAAAAGAATAAATTCGAGGAGCATTATTTTAACTGCCACTATTGCTTTGAAAAAATGGTGGAAAGAGACGAGCTTATTTCCATAATCAAGCAAAAAGGAGATGGGATCTTTCAAGATGAATACGTTGTTGAAGAGGGAAAAGGAGCGCCCTGGTTTGAAAAAATCGCTTCTTTCTTTACTCCCAAGCAGTGGGCACTGATTTCAGTTTATGCGGCTCTGCTCCTCATCGTCACCTGCGTTTTTATCCCTTATTTCAAGTCCGCACCACCTCAATTTTTCATAAGTGAAGATAGAGTCAGGGGGGAATCAATAACTCTCATCTCCCCTGTAATAGATATAAAAATGGTCCCTTCAAAATTCGAATGGAAAGATTCAGGTGAAGATGTAGAATACAAAATCTACATTTATGATAATGGTGATAAGTTGTGGGCTTCCACAACAAAAGATAATTTCATTGTTCTTCCGGAAAAAGTTAGAAAACAGATGACACTGGGTGAAAAGTATTCCTGGGAGGTGAAAGCTTTCTCTCCCGAAGGAACCCTTATCGCCATATCAAGCAAGGTTCACTTCAAAATTACAGAAGGCGAATAGAATCCCATCCATTCACTCCCAATCCTGAATATATCCCTCACTTATCCTCTTCCGCTTTTTCTTCTGCATACATACGACCCCGACTTTCCTCTTCAAAAGCAAGGCAGCACATCAATCGTCCACACAACCCGGATATTTTAGTAGGGTTAATGACAATCTGCTGTTTTTTTGCCCTCTGAATTGTTACGGGTTTAAAATCTTTCATGAAGCTAAAACAGCAAAGCTGGCGCCCACAAACTCCCAGTCCTCCGACCATCTTTGCCTCGTCCCGCACTCCAACCTGGCGCATTTCAATCCGCATCTTGAACTCTTTGGCTAAGTCCTTCACGAGCTCCCTGAAATCAATGCGCCCATCTGCTGTATAATAGAATATTCCTTTCTTCTCATCAAAGAAATACCGAACCATGACTAATTTCATCGGCAAATCTCGGCTCTTGATTCTCTCCAGGCAAAAGTCGAAAGCCTTCTTCTCTTTCTTCCTAAGCCATTTGTGTTTTTTCTCGTCTTCTTCGGTGGCTTTTCGTATGATCTTGACTGCATCCCGGGCAGATTTTAGATGACTGCATACCTCGCTCGAAGTATCTATAACA
>JAUWJP010000043.1 GCA_030607635.1 Candidatus Aminicenantota bacterium | reverse complement strand
GGCACTGAAAATAATAAAGACAGGCTTTGGCCAGCCTTCTGTTTTCAACGCGGATGCTATTGTCCAGGAGCTCGTAAAGCAGGGAAAATCCGTTGAGGATGCGCGAAACGGAGGAGCCAGCGGTTGTGTCGAGACAGGTGCTTTCGGAAAAGAAAACTATAACCTCACAGGTTATTTTAATTTGACCAAAGTTTTTGAGATTACGTTGAATAACGGAGTTGATCCCCAGAAAGGAAAAGAAATTGGCCTTAAGACCGGCGATGCATCTTCATTTAAATCGTTTGAAGATTTGTTCGAGGCATTTAAAAAACAGTTAAACTATTTTGTGGATATCAAGGTTAAAGGAAATGATGTTATCGAGAGATTGTATGCCGAGTATCTTCCATCTCCTTTTCTCTCTCTTCTCATAGATGATTGTATAGCCAAAGGAAAGGATTACCATGATGGAGGAGCACGTTACAATACTTCTTATATTATGGGCGTAGGCCTGGGCACGTTGACCGATGTATTGACGTCTGTAAAATACAATGTCTTTGATGAAAAAAAAGTTAGCATGCAAGATCTTCTGAAGGGGCTGGAAAATAACTTTGAAGCGGATGAGCCTCTCCGTCAAAGATTTTTAAACAAAACACCAAAATACGGAAATGATGATGATTATACTGATGAGATAATGAGATCTATCTTTGAAGCCTATTATAGTGCTGTGAGAGGACGGCCCAATACAAAAGGAGGATTTTACGAGATTAATCTTCTGCCAACAACGGTTCATATTTATTTTGGGAAAGTTGTCGGGGCCACTCCAGATGGGAGAAAAGCTAAGGAGCCTTTATCTGAGGGGATTTCTCCAGTTCAGGGAGCAGATAGAAAAGGTCCGACCGCTGTCATTAAATCTGCTTCAAAAATGGACCATGTGCGGACAGGAGGGACGCTTCTTAACCAGAAATTCACTCCGCATCTTCTGGCAGATGAAGATGGCATAGATAAGCTTGCTTATCTTATAAGGTCGTACTTCAAGCTTGATGGCCATCATATACAGCTTAATGTTGTTAGTGCGGATATGCTCCGAGACGCCCAGAGAAATCCCGAGAAATACAGAGACCTTGTTGTGCGGGTTGCAGGCTACAGTGATTATTTTGTTGATATTGCCGTTGATCTTCAGGATGAAATCATCAAACGCACTGAACACAAATCATTCTAAATTGCTGATACATGATTTACATTCTGTAGGGGTTTGATTCATCAAACCCACCTTGTTTATTATATAGGATTATTTTATATTCTGTAGAGGCTTAATTCATCGCGCCCATAATAATAAAAAAATGGTCAAAATAAAAAAGGAGAAGAGATATGTTTGATGCAAGAATTTATGTTCAACGGAGGAGTCGTTTAAAAGAAAAAATCAAATCAGGCTTGATTCTTTTTTTTGGAATCGAAGAATCTCCCATGAATTACCAAGGAAATCCATATCATTTCAGACAGGACAGCACGTTTCTCTATTTTTTTGGCCTTGATTTTCCCGCTCTTGCGGCTGTTATAGATATTGATGAAGACAAGGAGGTCGTTTTTGGGAACGACGTAGAAATTGAGGATATCATCTGGATGGGCTCTCAACCTTCATTATTAGTAAGAGCCCTGGGAGCAGGTATTAAAAAAACAGCCCCACTCAATCAACTTGAAGAGACAGTAAAAAAGGCAATCCAAAAAGGAAAAAAGGTTCATTTTCTTCCTCCTTACAGACCTGAGACGAGATTGAAGTTAGCTCAATTGCTGGATCTTGACTATGATGTCATACAGGAAAATATTTCTAAGGAGCTTATAAAAGAAGTGGTGGCGCAGAGATCGGTTAAGATAGATGAAGAAATTGATGAGATGGAAAAAGCTCACAGCGTATCATATGAAATGCATACAACTGCCATGAGGATGGCAAAAGCTGGTGTGTATGAAAGAGAGATTGTGGGAGAAATAGAGGGAATTGCGCTTTCTCATGGTTGCCAACTGTCATTTCCGACAATATTAACAATTGACGGCCAGATTCTGCACAATCATTATCATGGTAACGTCCTTAAAGAAGGCCGGCTTCTTGTGAATGATTCTGGCGCAGAGTCTGAGATGCACTATGCATCCGATATTACCCGAACAATCCCTGTCGGCGGGAAATTTACCGAAAAACAAAAAGAAATATACGAGATAGTGCTCCACTCTCAAGAAACAGCCATTCATTTGATTAAACCTGGGATAAAATTCAGAGAAATTCACCTTATAATTTCAAAAATTATTGCGTCTGGATTGAAAGATTTGGGCCTGCTAAAAGGCAATATTGAAGATGCGGTGAGGGAAGGAGTTCATGCCATGTTCTTCCCCCATGGATTGGGTCACTTGATAGGCCTTGATGTTCATGATATGGAGGATTTGGGAGAGGATCATGTAGGCTATGATGATAAGACTAAAAGGAGTGATCAGTTTGGTTTTGCCTATTTAAGGTTTGCCAAGGAACTTCAGCCTGGTCATGTATTGACGGTAGAGCCTGGAATTTATTTTATTCCAGCCCTGATCGATAAGTGGAAAAGAGAGAAGAAATTAACCCAATTCATAGATTATGAAAGAGTTGATAAGTACAAAGATTTTGGAGGGATTCGAATAGAGGATAATGTTCTGGTTACAGAAGATGGAAGCAGAGTCCTCGGGAAATCCATACCAAAAAAAGTAAGAGAATTGGAAGAAATTACAGCAAAATAGAATAAAGGTAGATTTGATGAATCAAGTCCCTATAATAAAAAAAGGCTTGCGGTAATTACTCAAGTTACGCAAGTCTGACTACATTGTTCTCTGAGGAGATTTAATCTTTGGGGCCGATGGCGACTTCCACTCCTTTTTCGGGGTTGAGGATATCTTTGATGTAGGTGTTAATTTCATCAAGGCCGATTGAATCTATTTCCAGGAAAAATCCGCTAAGAAACTCGTAGCCGAGCCCAAGAGCCTCAAACGAGACAAGATTCCCGGCCCTGATTATTTTTGTTACGTTTTCTCTCAGGAAGGAGGCTTTTGCGTTGATTTTTGTGACTTCAAGTTCCTCTTCAGTAATCCCTTTTTCGAAAAGACTGCTCAGAACCTTTTTTAAAGCCTCAAGGGCTACCTCTTTTTTCTCTTTATCTGTCTCAAGATAAGCCTCGAGAATCCCTCCATCTTTCATCAGTGTTGCTTGTGCATTAACATTGTAGGCAAGTTTCTCTATGTATCTTAAGTCCCAAAGTCTTGAGCCGACTCCTTTTCCAAGAAGGTTTTCTACAATAGAGGCGAGAGCAAAATTTTTACGTGTGATCTTAGGTAAAGGGAAGCCAAAAGAAATGAAGAATTGCTTGGTGTCTTTTTCTATGAGGACTTGTCTTTCTTCTGGGATTGTCACAGAGTTCGGCTTTGATTCCGCCGGTTTGCCAGAAGGAAGCTTCGCAAAATATTCATCGAGGATCTCGATAAGAGGAGGCTTTTCTAAATCCGAGATAACAGCCACAACCATGTTCTTTGCCTTGAAATAGCTATCATAGAAATTTTTAACATCTTTCTTTTTTATAGCTTTCAGCGATTCTTCACTACCCAAAACAGAACTTCCGTAACCTTTTTTTGCGAACAGTCTTTCTAAGTAGGTCTTATGCGCCACATTGGCAGGATCATCTTCTTGTGTGTTCCTCTGGTAATTTATCATTTTTTTGGTTCCCTCTATCCTCAGGCCAGAAAAAAGAGGATTCAACATGATTTTGGTTGTTACTTTTAAGGTTTCTTCAATGTCTTCTGATAAACAGGTTATATTAATGAGAGAATAATCACCTCTAGAAGTCATGGAAACATGTGAGGCCTGGTTCATCAGGTCTTGGGCTTTTTTTCGATCTGGAATTTCTAGCGCCAGCCGAGTAGTGAGGTAAGCCAACCCACTTTTATCTTCGGGTTCAACTGCTTTCCCTCCCTTGATGAGGATTTGGAAGACAGTGATAGCAGAGGATGTGTCTTTTTGATAAATCAGCTTGAGGCCGTTTGATAAAAATTCTTCCTCGGGTAGATTTCTTGAGAGGGAAGGTGTATGGCTAGAGAAAATCGGGGATAGAGCGAGAGCCCATAAGCCCATTGAGGCCACAAGCTTTAAATAAAACTTTCGTAAAGTCATGGTATGAATTTCCAGCTATTTTTTCTTTTTCGGAGAAATAGTCACAATGACATAACGTCCTTTACTTAAATATTTACCAGCCGCTTTCCGCAAGTCTGAAGAACTTATTTTTTCAATATTTTCAAGGTAGCTCCCTCGGGTAGGATCTTCATTTAAAAGCATGAATCTGGCAAGCGAAACTGCCACAAGGAGTCCTTTTTCCTGGGATTGATGAATTTTAAATTTGATTTGATTTTTAGCACTTTCTAAAAAGTCAAGAGCATATAATTTGGCATTCCCCATAACATCCTTTTTTGAATAATTAAGACTGCTTGTCTCTTTTAGAAATCTAATCGCTTCTCTTTTCGCAAATTTTATGTTTTTTGGCTCTAAGGTAATATAGATGAGAATGGCACCTCCGTATTTATATGCACTATACTTCATCGAAACATTATGGGCCAGATTCCTTCTTCCTCTCAGGGGATAATTCAGCATAGGATTAATGCCGCGGCCTAGAATTTCTGTCAAGAGGTGAATGGCGTATTGATCCTTATTGTTATAATCTGGGCCGAATATTCCTATCACCAGGTAGGCCTGATTAACATCCATTTCTTGGGTAATCTCAACTGTCTTTTTCAATGCATGGACTTTTTCGTATTTTGGGGGAGAGATTTCCTCCTTTTTTAAATCCCCGAAGATATCTTTTGTTTTCTTCTCCATCTGTTCTATTTCGAAGTCACCCACAATTGCCAAAACAGAGTTTGAAGGAACAAAAAACTTTCGATAGAATTTTTCTATCTGATCTACAGTTAAAGCCTCGATAATCTCTTTTTTTCCTTGGACTGGCTTTTGGTAAGGATGGTTCTTAAAAAGGTTTTGATAAACGAGGGAAGTGGCGTATTTAAGGGGGTCGTCCTGAATTTGACTCAGCTCTTCGAGGATCACTTTTTTTTCTTCGTCGAGCTCTTCTTGGGAAAGCTTTAGGTTAAACAAAATTTCCTTTTGATTCCTCAAAGCAAAATCTGTGTGTTCAGAAGGAAGAGATATTTCAAATGTAGCCAGGTCCATTGATGTGTGGGCATTGAAATAGGCACCGTGTCGGCGTATATCCTGGCTGATTTCTGGTCCGCTCCTGAATTCTGTCCCCCTGAAGAGAATATAATGCTCTAAAACATGAACAACCCCGTTCGTCTCCTCTGATTCATCTTTAGTGCCGAGATTCACGGCAAACACTAAATTTATGAGGGGGAGGGTATGTTTTTCATACAGGAAAATTTTTAAACCGTTATCAAGCTCAAAATATTTTTGATTTTTATCTTGCGAACTAGAGGGAGTTATAAACAATAAACAAAATGAGATAAGGATTGCGCCGAATATGAATTTTCTGCATGCCTTGTGACTCACCTTGACTATATAATTAAGCAAGAAAAGGTTAATCAACTTATGGTTTTTCAGGATGAAGTTCCCAGATATATTTTTTCAAATTGATTGACTGCGTTTTTGTCTCCTAAAACAAGGAGTATATCGCCAGTTTTAATTTTAGAGTCAGGAGAAGGATTGAATTCAATGTCTTTTCCAGGTTTTTTTATAGCTACAACAATGACATTTGCCGTTCTTCGTATGTCGCATTCTGCAAGGTTGCGGTTTACGATCTTAGAGTCTTTTTTTACTACCAATTCCTCCATGTATAAGGGCAGCTCTTTTCGTCTGATAATGAGATCCATATAGTCTAGCAGTGTCGGGCGAATCAACCCTTGAGCAATTTTCAGGCCACTCAACCTGTAGGGACTAACGACTTTGTTCGCTCCGATCTGGAGGATTTTTCTTTCAGCTTCATCATCCAGGGCTTTGGAGAGGACGAAGACAGATGGGTTAATCAACCTGACGGTTAAAACAAGGTAAAGGTTATCAGCATCAGTCGGAAGGAGGGCAGCCAGCCCTTTAGCTTTTTTTATGCCAGCTTTGGTCAATATGTCTTCATGCGTCGCATCTCCCTCTATAAAAAGGCAGCTGTTTGTTTGTTTAATGTCTTCTAGTTTTTCTTCTTTATTATCAATGACAACAAAGGGCAATTTCTCTTCCTCCAGCCTTTCTCTCACTATCTTACCCATCCGTCCATAGCCACAGATGATATAGTGATCTTTTAGGTTTTTAAGCTTTTTTTCCATTCTTTTTCTCCGCCAAAATTTATTAATTCCTCCCTCAAAGGCAATTTCAGCTATTTTGGTGAAGGCAAATATGGCTGTTCCCACACCCCCTAAGATAACGAAGATAGTGAAAATTTGGCCTTGAGGGGATAGTACTTTGACTTCCTTAAACCCAACTGTGAAAATGGTTATGACAGTCATGTAGAGGCAGTCCAGGAATGACCACCCTTCGATCACATGGAAACCTATCGTGCCAATTAACATCATGAGAATAATTAGCGCTACAGGCTTCCACATCTCATTTTTATCTTACACCAATGATAAATAGGAGGCAATGGGGCAATATATGTAGGGGCTTGATTCATCTGTAGGGGCTTGATTCATCAAACCCACCTTATAAAAATATAAAAGGAATTGTAGGGGTTTGATTCATCAAACCCACCTTATGGTTATGTATATAATTATTTGCAGGATCTTGGTTTATTATTGTAGGGGCTTGATTCATCAAGCCCACCGGTTTATTTTACAGTGATATTATTAATCAAATCTATATTAATTTGTACGATTAAAAATGCGTGTTTGATAAATAAAATACCTACATAATATAAATAATTACCGTACATAGTATTAATCGTAACCATGTAGAATATGAATAAGGTCTCATTTATGTTAAAATTCAATCAATACAAAAAAGGAACAGGAATGATGAAAAATCGGCGGAAAGCAAAAATCTTAGTTGTGGATGACGAAGAAAACATCCGAAAATCCCTTAAAATGATTCTTGAATACGAGGGCTACAGCTTTCTTGAAGCAGCGGACGGAGAAGAAGCTCTGGATATTATAGAAGAAACAGTAGGATTGGATTTAGTCTTGCTGGATATAAAACTTCCTGGAAGGGATGGATTGGAAGTTTTAGCAGAATTGAAAGGAAAGCCTTACAGGCCAGAGGTCGTCATGATATCAGGACATGGCACGATTAAAACAGCAGTAGATGCGACGAAGCTGGGAGCCTTTGATTTTCTGGAAAAGCCCCTTCATAGGGAAAGAGTCCTGCTCTGCATCCGGAATGCTTTAAATCAAAGCAAGCTCTTGAGAGAGTGCCAGAACCTGAGAAAAAAATCAGATAAGAGATATGAGCTTATAGGAAATCATCCCTCTATGAAAAAACTCTGGAAAGAGATAATAAAAATTTCTCCTACCAATGCGACTGTACTTATCCATGGCGAAAGCGGCACTGGAAAGGAGCTTATTGCCCGAGCTATTCACAGTCAAAGTTTGAGGGCTAAAGAAAGGTTTGTTCAGGTGAATTGTGCTGCAATACCCGAAGAGCTCATTGAAAGCGAGTTTTTTGGCCATGAGAAGGGTGCTTTTACGGGGGCTACAGAAAAAAAACCAGGCAAATTTGAGCAGGCAGATGGAGGAACGATATTTTTAGATGAAATTGGCGATATGAGTTTGAAAACTCAATCCAAAGTTTTGCGCGTTCTTGAAGAAGGGGAAGTTCAAAAGGTTGGCTCGAGCAAAATCAACAAGGTAGATGTCAGAGTAATAGCTGCTACTAATAAGGATTTAGGAAAAGAAAAAAAGGAGGGGACATTCCGGGAAGACCTTTATTTCCGCCTGGATGTCATTTCCATTTATTCTCCTTCTTTGAGGGAGAAAAAAGAGGACATCCCTCTTCTTGTTGAGTATTTTAGCAAGATTTATGCAGAGGAAAATAATTTTAAAGTAAAGAAGTTTTCAGAGGACATGGTAGAAGCAATGATGAAATACCCCTGGAAAGGGAATGTTCGGGAACTGAAGAACGTAGTGGAAAGATTGATTATTATGACCGAGGCAGATATAATAGAAAGGCAAGATTTGCCGGAGCGTATCAGAGGAGAAATAGGCACATATCTTCCCGAAGCAAAGGGAATAAAAACACTGAAAGAATTCAGGGAGTTAGCTGAGAAAGATTTTATTTTAGCCAAGCTTGAGGAGAGCAATTGGAATATATCTCAGACTGCAAGAGAAATAGATACACCACGCAGCAATCTTTACAAGAAGTTAGAACATTATGGCATAAAAATAGCGGCTGGAGTAGGCGAGGCGGTTGCCCCTTCTTCTCTTCGTGAGAAAGGGGGGGAGGAAAGTCCGAACTCCAAAGGGCAGGATGGTCGCTAACAGCGACTCCGGGCGACCGGAGGAAAGTGCCACAGAAAATATACCGCCTCATGAAATGACGATTTCGTTTATTTCGTGGGGTAAGGGTGAAAAGGTGAGGTAAGAGCTCACCGTCCTGGTGGTGACATCAGGAGCGTGGTAAACCCCATCCGGAGCAAGACCAAATTGGCCCTTTTTGAGATGGCCCGTCTTATGGGGCGGGTAGGTCGCTCATCCCCTTGAGCAATCAAGGGGTTAGACAAATAACCGCACTCGCTAAATTTTTAGCGGGAACAGAATTCGGCTTATGTCCTGCTCCAGCCTCTTATTTAAGGGGACGTTCTCCGAAGTGCCACCCTTTCGGTCATTCAAAATACCCAAACAAAAATTAAAGAATGTTATATATGGCAGGCTAAAAGAGATGCATATTTGTAAGGGTGGTACCTTGAGGAACGTCCCCCTAAAAGCTAAAAGAAGGAGCTGATAGCTTGATTGATCAGGACAAGGATATTTCTGGGATAGAGGCCCAATTGGAGTACTCCATACAGACAGAAGAAGAGGACCAGGAATAAAGCCGGGTTTTCTATGGCTATTTCTATTTCGCGGGCAGGCTCTCTCATATACATGTAGACGATGATCCTCAAGTAATAAAAAACAGAGATAAGACTGGCCAGGACTCCGATTATAACCAGAGGCAGAAGATCCTGCCTTACGGCAGTAGAGAATATGTAAAACTTGGCCAGGAAGCCTCCTGTGGGTGGAAACCCTGCCAGAGAAAGAAGGAAGATAGAAAAGGTTACGCCAATCCAGGGGTATTTAAATCCGACTCCAGCGTAATCCTCGAGTTCAAGGTATTCTTTCCCTTTTCTGCTCAAGGCGATAACAGCGGCAAAAGCACCTATATTCATGAATAGATAAACTGTAAGGTAGAAGACCAGGCTAGAATTGTCCCGGGCCAGGATGGCTATAAGCAAGTAGCCTGCATGGGCAATGCTTGAGTAAGCAAGTATTCTTTTCAAGTTTGTCTGGCGCAGAGCAATAAGGTTTCCTACTACCATAGTTAAAACACAAATCACCCAGAGTATCCAGAAGATGGCCTGAGTATTGAGAGCATTTTTCCAG
>JAUWJP010000109.1 GCA_030607635.1 Candidatus Aminicenantota bacterium | reverse complement strand
GGTGCAGAAACGATTTCCGTAGCCCTCCTACTGCTGAATGGACGAATAACATGCATAACAAAAGTCTGCTCGAGAACAGAGAGGTAGTTGCTGATTGTCGTCCGACTTACTTCACACGGAATAGCAAATTTAGTGGCCTCGAAAATCCCACCGGATTGCGTAAACAGAAGCTCTGTGAACCGCTGAAAAGAGAAACGACGCTCCAATCGAAATAACACCTGGATGTCTTTAGCCCAGTATTCATCCATCCATTCCTGAAATTCTCGCTCAGGATAATTTTTGGACAGAAAAAAAGGAGGCAGTCCTCCTCTGAATAAGCGGTGTTTGAGTTCTGTTTTTCCAAAATCCTGGAGGTCATCAGAAATCATGGGAGGAAGCCATATCTCGAACTTGCGACCTGTTAGTGTATCTCTGAATTTGGTAGAGGCACCAAGAGAAGAAGATCCAGTAGCGATAATTTTTGTATCCGGATAATGATCAGCAGCGATCTTGAGTAATTCTGATGGATTGCCTAGACGGTGGATCTCATCAAGGACAATCCTCTTTCCTTTGTATGACTCCAAAAAGGCTTCCGGATCCTCCATCTCGCGTCGAGTCCGAGGCAACTCACAATCGAAGTATGTAATATCAGATAAGGATTGGCATAAACAGGTCTTTCCCACCCGCCTCACGCCGGATAGCCAAAGAACAGAACGTTTTCCCCATGAATCTTCAATTAATTTGAGCCAAAAACGTCGTTTCTTAATGTGCATTAATTTCATTATAGAAAATCATGCTACTAAATGCAAGCAAAATTGCAAATAGTGTCACTATTTTCAATATTGATGGCAAAAGGAAACAGTGAAATTAGCAGATTTTAAGGACTGCTTTTATTTTTTGCCAATTTGATGGGTTAATCACTTTCAAATTTCTCCTGGGACGTTACGTTCTTAAGTATTTCTTAATATCATTGTGAGTCCCGGCCAAAATGAAATCAATATGGTCGGCTCTCCATCGGAAAAGGACCCTCAGCTTTAAACCTTTGCGAATCTCCCAGAAATTCTTTCTTACATTTTTGAGCCCCATGCCTCCGGAAAGATCCTTCTCTCCGGAGAGAACATCGACAAGATGCAAGCATAACTCCTTTATTTCTTGTTTAACGTTGGGAGAAAGCGACTTAACAGACCGATCAAAAGACGGTTTAAATTCGAATCTCATAATGATTCGACATGTTTTTTGGCAGCAGCAGAAGTCTTATAGGCTTTACCTTTTTCTGCGACCAGCCTTTCGATCTTTATCCATTCTTTTGCAGTATAAGGGGATTTCTCGCTAATCTCACAAGGAGAAAGGATAACTCCCCTGTCGGTGACCTTAAACATAACTGTGGATCCCGGTTCTAATTTGAGAATTTCTCTGATTGTCGAGGGAATTGTCACCTGGCCCTTCGATGTCACCTTTGAGATTTCTGTGTAATTCATAGAAGCTCCTTGATTCCTTATATCCTTACATTCTTACATAAAGTAAACTCTCCAGAGAAAAATGTCAAGCGAGAATTATTGATTTCGTTTTTGAGCATTGTATGCTCAAAATCTATAATTCTTATCTTGCGCGGTATCCATTATTATGACGAACTAATTATTTATCTTTTCTCATGAAAATATCGACTTTTTACAAAAAGCGATTGAATTTAGAGAAAAACAATTTTCATGTTTTAATAAGTTAGATATTTCTTGTAGTAAATCAAGAGTTAGACTTCGAATCCGAAGGTCGGGGGTTCAAATCCCTCCGGGCCTGCCAGATATTTTCCTTTGTTTTCTGCCATTTAACCTGATTTGTATTTTCAGGCGTAAGATTGTGTCGACTAAGCACTATATTATGTCAACGCTTATTTAGATATTCTTTTAATATAAGAACTTTTCTAAATCTTTTGGATCAATTGGTTCTTTTTGTTGTTTTTCAATAACCGCATCAATATTTTTTTGGTCTAATGAATACCATGCGCCTGTGGCAGCATCAATGACGACAGGGACTAAACCCAACACGATATCTAAAACGACCCATCCCGCTCCAACTTTGTTATTGATTTGAACCGATTTTGGTTTATAGCCTTCTCTTCTAAACTCAATTGCATATGTTTGTTTAGTTACAAGCCTTAAGGTAAGTGGTGTTTCGCCCATACGCACTCCATTCACATGGACTTCCGCCCTTTGTGGATCACTTCTAAAGCTTACCTCTTCCTTGGTTCCTTTGAAGCCTAATGCACAGCTTGATAGATAAATACAAATTAAGGCAATAGATAAGCTCTTGATTTTCATGTCAATCTCCTTTTGTGACACTTTAATTTAGTATCTAAAGTTTAAATAAAATTCAATTGGGAATTTAAGTTCTTTATAATTTTAACCTTTGGGTTCGTCTTTATCAAGATAGAAAACTCCTTCAAACGGCACTTCAAACACTTTGACGATTTTTCCGGAGTCCATTATAAGTATGATTCCAAAAATTTGAGGATGCTAAGAAGAGGCTAGCTGAGCTGAGAATTTCTTTCTTTTTTATATGAAGAAGCGTATAATTTGCTGCTTATCTCTCTCCAAAGATGAGGCCGCAAAGAAATCCAAGCCTGGCGGCATCTGGCCCGAACCAGGGCATAGATACTTAAACGTGAGTTCATCTACGTAGATAAGGAGAAGAAAATGAGCACGAAAAAAGATTCAAGAATTCTGAACTTCCTTTTTGGCATGCAGAATCCTGTAAAAATTATCCCTGGCGTTGCTCTTACAGTCGCAATTGCCATAATCGGGATCCAGCTTACAAAATGGATAAAAGTGCTTTTCAACCTCAAACAAAGCCCGGTGAGTGCCATCATGATGGCTATTGTTTTAGGCATAATAATCAAGAACACAATCGATTTTCCCCGAAGTTTCCAGCCAGGGGTTGGTTTCGGTCTTAAGAAGCTCCTGAGGTTCGGCATTATACTCATGGGAATACGACTCAGCATCTTTAATGTGCTCCAGATAGGAGCCTTGAGTGTGGGTATAGTCGTTGCCTGCATTTCAACCGGAATTTTTTTGACTCTTTTTGTCACAAGAAAACTCGGTCTTCCGGAAAGACTCGGTACATTGATCGGAGTCGGCACAGGAATCTGTGGGGCGAGTGCCATTGTGGCCACAGGTCCAGCTATCGAAGCCGGGGAGGATGAAGTGGCCTATGCTATCGGAACCATAACAATATTCGGCATAGTGGCCATGTTTCTCTATCCCTATCTGAGTCATTTGGTTCTATCCCTTTCTCATGTGGAAGCAGGGATATTCATGGGCACTTCCATCCACGAAACCGCCCGGGTGGCGGGTGCTGGTATCATGTATGATCAGCTTTGGCTTGGTCAATCTCAAGCGGTAACTCCTACAGGAGCAGATGTTGCCATAGTGACCAAACTTGTCCGCAATGCGTTTATGGCCTTGGTTATTCCCTTTATGGCCTATATATATATCAAAAGGAATAGAGTGAGCTCTCGAAAAAAAGTGAGCATTCTTTCGCTCTTTCCGGTTTTCATCCTTGGATTCATCGCCATGGCTGTGCTCAGGTCCATGGGCGACTATTTTGTTCTGAGCAAGAACTTATTATGGAATGCAGAGGTATGGAACAACCTCTGTTTGATAGTCAAACAATGGGCAGGATATTTTCTCGCCGTTGCTATGGCCGGGGTTGGACTTGGAACAGATATTAAGAAATTGAAGAAGCTTGGAGCCAAACCTTTTTGGGTGGGACTTTGTGCTGCCGTTTCAGTGGGAATTGTCAGTTTTTTACTGATAAAAATTGCAAGTCCTTTCCTGGCAGTCATAAAATAAAAAAAACACAGCAAAAATTCTTAGCTAATATTGTGGAAATAAATCCATAGATTTAGGTATAGCCCTCCTTTCATTCCAAAGGCACTTGGGAGCTTAAAAAAGAGAAGATTTTCATTAAAAGTTGATATAATATATCTTACTTAAGAACAATTTTCTATTCATAGTGAAATGAGTAATTACGCAATTCAGGTCGAGAATTTAACCAAAAAGTTTAACGGGTTTACTGCCGTTGACCAAATTACGTTCACAGTAAAAACCGGAGAGCTTTTTGGATTTCTCGGACCAAACGGCGCCGGCAAGACTACGACCATAAACATGCTTTCCACCCTGCTTAAAGCAACCTCAGGATACGGAGAAGTCTCCGGGTATGATATCTCCAGGAATAAAAACAATATTAGGCGCTCCATCGGTGTTGTTTTTCAGGAGCCTGCCCTTGATATAAAGCTCACAGGAAAAGAAAACCTGGAATTTCATGCGATGATGTACGGAATAGATAAGGAAGAGAGAAAAAAAAGAATTAAGGAAGTCCTCGAGCTCGTTGAGTTAACAGAGAAAGAGAAAGTGTTGGTTGAAAAATATTCTGGAGGGATGAAAAGAAGATTGGAGATTGCAAGGGGACTTATCCACGAGCCTAACGTTCTGTTTCTTGATGAGCCTACACTCGGACTTGATGTACAGACGAGACGTCACATATGGGATTACATAAAAAGATTGAATAAAGAGGGTGGGGTTACAATTATTCTAACCACTCATTACATGGAAGAAGCGGACTTCCTTTGTGATAGAATTGCCATCATGGATAGAGGGAAGTTCGTTGCCATGGATGCCCCAGGTCGATTAAAAGATATACTCGGCGGAGATGTTGTTTCCCTGGAAATTGAAGGAAATGCTGATGCTCTCATTGAACAATTAAGCAGTCTGGATTGGATAAAGAATATAACGAGGCACGATAAAAATTTGAGTCTGACGATGGATAGGGGAGAAAGGAGAATTCCGGAATTGATTCACGTTGCCCAAGAAAACGGAGTAGAAGTAACCTGTGTCCATCTGCGCAAACCAAGCCTCGAAGATGTTTTTCTCCACTTTACTGGAACGACTATAAGAGAACAAGAGGCCAGCCAGGCCGAGCGAAACAAAGAGATATTAAGAAGAAGATTTGGAACGAGAAGATGATCAATAAAACCGCTATTTATGTATTGTGGATGAGGGAAATGAAGCGGTGGTGGAGGGCAAAGTCTCGAATTGTCGGATCCTTAGCCATGCCGTTATTTTTTCTGGCGTTTCTTGGGTTGGGGTTTAGAAGAATGACTATTCCAGGATTGGCCGGAGATGTGGGTTATATTCGGTTTTTAGTCCCCGGGATAATAGGGATGAGCATTCTCTTCTCGTCAACTTTTGGTGGGTTATCAGTTTTATGGGACAGAGAGTTTGGATTTCTAAAAGAAATCATGGTGGCTCCTGTGAGTCGAGTTTCTATCGTGTTAGGGAGGATTGCGGGAGGAGCAACCACAGCGTTGATTCAGGCAGTCCTTATTCTTGGCATCTCTTATATCATGGGTTTTAAGATTATCAACATCTCATCGATTTTCCTGGCGGTTGTTTTTATGATCCTGATTGCGGTTACGTTCCTCGGCCTGGGGCTGATATTCGCTTCGAAAATGAGAGATATGCAGGGATTTAGCATCGTGATGAATTTTGTGATATTCCCTCTTTTCTTTTTATCCGGGGCTCTTTATCCTCTTGAAAATTTTCCTGTTTGGCTAAGATATATTTCAAAGATAGACCCGCTCACCTACGGCGTTGATGGTTTAAGAGGAGCATTGATCGGTGTGTCCTCGTTTTCGATTTTTTACAATTTCATCTTTATGGTGATATTTTCTTCAGTGATGATCTTATTAGGCGCTTATTTCTTTGAGAAAAGTGAAAGTGTATGAGAAAACGTGTAAAGAATAGTAGCAAAAATTAAGAAGGTTTTTTCTTACTGGCAGCTTTTTCTGGAATCTTTTCCGGCCTGTCTTCGCTCACGAGTTCCAGTTTACCCGAGAATCTGTCCAGACATTTCTCCGCATCATCAAATTTACTTTTGGCATTGACCAGGTGAGTTCCTAGAATCTGAAAGTCGTTCTTGAAACGGCCTAAATCTCCCTGAAGCTGAGACAGAGACTGAAAGATATACTGGGCTGATTTTTCAATTTGGAGGCCCTTAAGCCCGAGTACTATGACCTGTAAATAGGCAAATAAGGAGTTAGGAGAGGCGGGGAGAACTCTTT
>JAUWJP010000216.1 GCA_030607635.1 Candidatus Aminicenantota bacterium | reverse complement strand
ATTCATGGCCGAGTATGCTCCTTCAGCCATGGAACTTGCCCCTAGAGACATCGTCGCCCGAGCTATCCAGACTGAGGTCGATAAAGGATACGGTTTTGATAACCAGTATGTTCATCTCGATTTAAGGCATATAGTAGAAGAAAAAATTAAAAAAAGCCTACCTGGAATCCGAGAAATTTGTATCAATTTTGCCGGAATTGACCCGGTTGACACGCCCATACCCATCCAGCCGGCCCAGCATTATTCGATGGGTGGGATTGATGTCAATGAGAAATGTGCCTCGCGTGTGGAAGGATTCTTTGCTGCAGGAGAATGTGCTTGTGTAGGTGTTCACGGTGCTAACCGCCTCGGGGGGAATTCCCTTCTGGATACGGTAGTTTTTGGAAAAATTTCTGGGGATGAAGCCTCGGTTTACGTCAAGGAGAGTGAGAGAACAGACGGCAGCGAAAAGATTCTCCTCGAGGAAGCATTAGAGATGAAGGCAAGAATTGAGGAGTGGGAGAAGAAGAGCTCTGGAGAGAAAGTCCATCGTCTGTTGGACAGGTTGAAAGTTGTCATGAGTGAGAGAGTCGGGATTTTCAGAAAAAAGAAGGATTTAACGGAAGCCCTGGCGAAGATCTCTGAGCTCAAAGAAGACTACGAGCGAGTTTATCTTTCTGGAAAATGCCTCCGCTACAGCCAGGAGCTTGTGAATCTCATTGAGTTTGATTCCATGCTGGATTTAGCAGAGGTCATAACCCTGGGTGCTTTAAACAGAGAGGAAACCAGAGGTTCCCATTATCGTCTTGACTTCAAAGAGCGTAATGATAAGAACTGGCTCAAGCATACTCTGGTTACCTGGAAGGAAGGCAAGCCCCAGATTAGTTATGCAGGGGTAAATATAAGTAAATACGAACCAGAAGCAAGAAAATACTGAGATGGAATATCTTTTTAAGATCTTCAGGTATGATCCCTTAGAGGATGAGCATCCGTACTTTCAGGACTTTTTCTTCGAAACAAAGGAGAAGAAATCACTCCTGGAAGCCTTGATGGAAATCCGGAATGAGCAGGATTCGACCCTTGCTTTCAGGTATAGCTGTCGGGAGGCTATATGCGGATCGTGCGCCATGGTGTTTAATGGAAATTTTGATTTAGCCTGCAGGATAGAGCTTCAAGCGCTCGGATCTTCCACGATTGTCATAGAACCCCTGCCCAATCTGGAAATTCAGAAAGATTTAGTGGTGAATATGGAACCCTTCTGGGAAGCTCTTTCCAAAATCAAACCCTACCTTTTCCCTGATAAGAAAATCCAGAAGGAAGGTCATAGAATAGAAGAGAAGGAGATGGAAAAGATATTCCAGTACATCAACTGTATCATGTGTGGATGTTGTTATAGCGCCTGTCCAGTGGCTTCAAGGGATGGAAGATACTTGGGGGCGGCTGCCCTGGCTAAGCTTTGTCGGTTCGTCAAAGACCCCAGGGATAAAAGGCCGTTTTCGAATTTATTAGGCGTTAACACAGAAGGGGGTGTGTGGGGTTGTGATACAGTTTTTAAGTGTAACGAGGTCTGTCCAAAAGATGTAAGACCTGCAGACGGTATTGGAGCTTTGAGGAGAAAACTTGTTGTTGAAAAGATAAAACGAATTTTTGGATTTAGAAGATGAAGCTTAAACATTCACTTTTCACCCGCCGGCAGTTTTTAAATGGTCTTCTTGGAGGCTGGCTGGGAGCTTTGCTGGCTTCTTTTCTGTATCCTGTCATAAAGTTTGTTTTTCCGCCTACGAGGGAGCCGGATCAGGTTATTTTGGCTTTTGCAGACTTTAGGGATATGAAGCCTAATTCAGTTAAAAATTTTTTGTGGGGAACAAAGCCTGGTATTTTAAAAAAGCAGGATGATGGTTCCTATTTGGCTTTCGTCGGTGTTTGCACTCACCTGGATTGCAATGTTAGCTATCTTGCGGACCAGAGGAAGTTTTTCTGTGCCTGTCATGATGGCTGGTATGATGAGAATGGTCGAAACATAGGCGGGCCTCCTCCCAAACCGCTTCGTCGTCTTGTAATTTCTATTGAAGGGGAAGACTTAATCATCAAGAGAGAAGGCGAGGAAAGAGTGGAAGACCAATGAAAACTGGAATTCAATCCTGGCTTGATGAGCGTTTGGGGTTTTCAAACATACTGGGATTCTTAAAAGAAAAGACTGTTCCCCAGCACAAACATTCAATCTGGTATTACACAGGAAGCGCCATCCTGCTCTTTTTCACCATTCAGGTCATTACAGGATTTATGCTTGTCTTTTATTATAACCCCACCCTGGACGGAGCCAACGAGAGTGTTGCCCGGATAATGACTGAAATACCTCTGGGCTGGATTATCCGATCAGTCCATAGTTGGGCTGCTTCTTTTATGATTGCCTTTGTTTTTATTCATCTTCTCAGCACCTGGTTATCCAAGTCATACCGGAATCCAAGGGAACTCACCTGGATGAGCGGGGTCTTTCTTCTCGCTGTTTCCCTGGGGTTTGGCTTTACTGGGTACCTTCTGCCCTGGGATGACCTTTCTCTCTCAGCTACCAAAGTGGGGACAGATATTCCTAGCTCTATCCCTCTAGTTGGAGTTTGGGTTACTAAATTGCTTCGAGGAGGGGAAGATGTTACGGGAGACACCCTGACCCGCTTTTTTGGTTTTCATGTCAGCATCCTTCCCGTTTTCATCTTTATACTTCTGGGTGTTCATATCTATCTCATCCAGAAACTGGGAATGAGTCTTCCTCTTGCTGCCGAAGGCAAGAAGGAAAAGGTGAGGGAGATTCCTTTCTGGCCAAACTTTGTCTTCCGGGAAATGGTTGTCTGGCTTCTGCTCCTGGGTATTCTTTTCTCTCTGGCCATCTTTTTTCCCCCTTCTCTGGATAAAGCAGCTGATTTGATGGCCGCTGCCCCTGAGGGGATAAAACCTGAATGGTATTTTCTTTTCCTGTTCCAGACTCTGAAAATCTTCCCGGCCAAGATTTTATTCCTGAACGGAGATACTCTTGCTGTCTTCTTGATGTTACTGGCGGGTATTCTGTTCTTTTTTCTGCCTATCATGGATAATAAACCCACAGAAAGGAAAGGTAGGATTATAACCATCATCGCTTTAGTGGTTATAGCATATGCTGTGGTCATGACGATCTGGAGTCTATTATGAGGTTAAGAAAGGCAAAATTTCTGGGTGTGTTCTTGTTGAGTGTCTTTTTTCTTTCTTTTTTCCTACCGGAGTTTGACTTTGCCCAGCAGGTCAGGCAAGAGGAACAGGAAGAGAAAATTCAGGCTAAAGATGTTCAAGAGAAAATTATCCCTTCTCCCCAGAATATTAAAGAGCAAACAGGCATTTACGTTTTTGTGGCCTGGATGTGGATAGCGATAGTTGTCCTTATTTTTATCTTGAGGTTAAAAATAAAGGAAGTCGATAGGCTCCACAAGCTTCGGTTTTTATCCGTCAAGAAAAAATAAACCTTCCCAACCTGCGAAACTTTTCCTCTCTTTTTCGTCATATGTGTTAGTTATGCTGGCATTGGGTATTATGGACCATTCTGAGAGAGGAAAAAATCGAAGCTTGCCAAAGGAGCAGGGACATAGATGGAGACTCAGAGAAAAATTCTTAAAGGGCGGACTCAAGGGATTTCTTGACTACGAGATCGTCGAGCTTCTCTTGACTCTGGGAACTCCCCGCAGGGATTGTAAACAACAGGCGAAGGAAGCTCTGAAAATAT
>JAUWJP010000241.1 GCA_030607635.1 Candidatus Aminicenantota bacterium | reverse complement strand
GGCGCCCGCTGAGCAGCGCAGTTGACGGGCGGAAGGCGGAGAACGTCTTGAAGATCTGGAAAATATTTCGCTTGAAGGTTGGCCGGCTGAGCGCGGGCTAAAGCCTTCCCTTGGTGAAGGAGATATCGTAGAGGCTGTCGTTGTATCGGTCACTGGGACAGAGGCTTCGGTTAAAATAAAAGATTATTTGGGAAAGATGAATAATAAAGACATTGGCTGGACAGAGACGAAGAATCTGGATGATCTTATCAAGGAGGGAGATTTAATTCTTGTTAAAATCAAGGAAATAGACGAGGAAAATAAAGAACTTCTTGTCTCCCTTGACCAGGAGCCTCTCATCGGGGGAGCTTTTCTGGCAATCGAGCCCCACACCGGCCAGATAAAAGCCATGGTAGGGGGTAAGTCTTTTAAAAAGAGCAAATGGAATAACGCAACCCAGGCCATGAGACAGGCAGGCTCGTCAATAAAACCCATTCTTTATACTGGGGCCCTCGAGAGTGGATTCACTCCTGCCCACATAATCATTGATGAGCCCACCGAATTTATTGATAAATGGAGAGGAGAACCGTGGTCTCCGGGAAATTATGACCAAAAATACAAGGGAGCTGTCACTGTCCGTAGAGGATTGGAGGAGTCAAGGAATATTGTGACAGCCAAGCTGTTGGAATTTATCTCCCCTCAGAAAGGCGTTGATTACTGCCGGAAGTTTGGGCTCACTTCTACCATCTATCCCTATCTTTCTCTGGCCCTGGGAACATTTGAGGTGCGTTTAATAGAGCTTGTTTCTGCTTTTTCTGTTTTTCCCAATAAAGGTATTCGGATAAGACCCTACTTTTTGACTCGCATTGATGATAAAGACGACAACATTCTGGAAGAAAGTAAGGTTGAAACGGAGGAAGTTGTTTCTCCTCAGACAGCGTACATGATGACCTATTTGCTGCAGGGAGTAATATACAACAAAGGAACGGGTAGAGCAGCAAGTTATTTAAAATGGCCTTTGGGCGGAAAAACAGGTACGACTGATGGGTACACTGATGCCTGGTTTGTAGGGTTTTCTCCCTCTCTTTGTGCAGGAGCCTGGGTTGGTCATGATAAACAGATTCCCATAGGAGATAGGCAGTCAGGGGCAGTGGCAGCGCTTCCGGTATGGAGAGATTTTTTTGATAAAGTTATCAAGGAAAAACTGAGGATTGCCGAGGAAAAGGGAGAAGAGTTTGTTATTGATGAAGAATTTGAGGTTCCTCCCAATCTTTCTTTTGTGGAGATTGACAGCAAGACTGGCTTACTTGCATCTCCAGTTTGCCTTTTTACCTTGAGGGAAGTTTTTCTCCCTGGTACCGAGCCAGACAGATTTTGCACCCATGAAGATCACATGATGATTCTTGATTACTATGCAGTTAGAAAATAAAAAAGGAGGGGAGGGGCTCAATTAATCAAGCCCCTCCTAGGGAAAATTAATAAAAAAAAGGGGCCAATGGTTAGTTTTTCTTCTTTACTTTACCTGATTTTGAGGCCGAACGAGAGGAAGAGGATGACGATTTTTTTGAAGCTTTGGAGGAAGAAGACCTGGATTTTGATGAACTTGAGCTAACTCTTTTCGAACTAGTTCCTCGCGAAGAGCTTTGTGAAGAACGACTTTTAACGGATTTGCTCGAGCTAGAGATATTTTTATAAATCCGGCCAATAAAAGAACTGGATTTTTTTGGTGTTATTTTTTTCGAAGGTTTGTTCGCACTTACTTTCCGGGAGGATGGATAACCGTAGGAATCTTTTTTGACGGAACTCCTGGAATTGTAGATAGGTTTTTTCGGGCTTACTTTTCGGGAGGAAGTATAACCATAGGAATCTTTTTTGATGGAACTCCTGGAATTGTAGATCGGGTTTTTCTCTCCGGTTCCGCCCACCTCTTCTGATTTTTTCTTAACGACTTTTCTTTCTTGAGAAGGGTAAACTCTTGCAGCCGTGTTTTTTCCGACCCTATTTGAATCTACTGCTTCAGTCTTTCTGACGGTGGTTCGACTCGAGCGCTTTATTGCCTCAGATTCAGGAAAAGTGGCTTTTTTTCGGAGAAGTACCTTTTTGCCGTCAAGGCTTTCGACGGATATCTTGTTGGTAGTGGGCCTTATAGGAAGCCGCTGTCTGGAAAGACTGATTTTGCCCAGATTTTTAACAGACTTCTGAGAGAGGGCAGCCTTGGAGACATTTCGAGCCTTGAGCTGATTTTTATGGATAACAGTAAGAGAACGAGAGTTGTGAGGATAATAGCGCCCTTGGAACCGGCCATTATACACGTTGTTGATTATCACACCTGGATAACCATAGTAACTTAAAGGTGCCCAGCCAAAGTAATCATAACCCCAGTACCAGCTAACCCAAGCAGGACCCCAAACTCTCGTTGGGATCCAGTACCAGCCGAGACTGTGCCTCCAATGCCATCTGCCGAAGTGGTGTGTGCTCCAACCCCAGGACTCGTATGGAATCCAGGTCCAGCCGCATAAACTAAGCCATGTCCACCGACCGTTGTAGTATGGTCGCCAATAGGGATCAATCCCTCCGGGGACCCAGACATGACCATGCGGAGCCATGTGGACCCATTCGCCGTTCGCAGACAATTCATATTCAAAATCTTCCAATTCTTCTGGAAGGTAAGCTTTTGCCATACGCTTACGAACCTGGGAATCCCGGTGTTCGCTCCATCTGTCAAAACTATCTTCAGCAACCGCGTGGAATCGAGTGGGCTGGGAGATAAAATGGCCAGTTGAAACCTCAACTCTTTGCTCGTTATTTATCAAAATAGAGTCCGATTCTCCAGCCGCCTCCAGCGTGCCTTCAAAAACGAATATTTCGGTCTCGCTTCCCTGCCTCACATCAATTCTGTAGAGCCCGTTATCCAGAACATAAATAGAAACATCAGTAGTGTGAATTTCAATATTCTTTTCTTCCTTTAAGTCTTTCACGCGGAAATAGATATTTCCTGCCCAGACTCGAATCCGTATGAGCTCAGATTCTATTTTTGGTAAGGTCAAAAAGTCTATTTTAGTTTCATTGTCCAATCTGACATAATTTCCATTTCCCAGGTAAATTTCTGCGCGTCCATCAGTAGTACCCATCCTGTCGCCTTCAGAAACTGGCATGTTCACAATGCCTTCTTCATAACCCAGGTCAGTCGATCTCTGGATATAAATGTTCCCCTTCACATAGCTTAACCGGGCAAACGAATTGTTTGTGTAATGAGTCTCCTCTGCGTTTGAAATTGAGAAAAAGAAAAGAATTGCTATCAGAATTCCTGTTGTTTTTCTCATTTTAATTCTCCTCTCATTTAATCCAGATTATTTATAGTGCAAATACTATGCCAACCTTTCTTTCTCCTTAATCCACTGATTTTGGGTATATATTATGTCCTTAAAATAAGACGATTGCAGTGTTATAAATACACTTTTGTCCTGTAG
>JAUWJP010000257.1 GCA_030607635.1 Candidatus Aminicenantota bacterium | reverse complement strand
TATGGCTGGAAAACTTAAAAAAAGAGAATAACATTAACACGGATGCGGAGTTAATCCGGGCTCTCCAACAGCAAGGTATTGATTTTGAAGTATGGAAGAAAAGGATGAAGGAGAATATGATGAGGGACGCTGTTATTGGTTCAGAAGTCCGTAGAAGTATTGTCGTCGACGACTCAGAAATCGTTAGTTATTATAAACTTCATCCAGAGGAGTTCACCGAGCTCCCAGAATATAAACTGAAAGCTATCTATCTTTCAGCTGAAGGAGGAAACGAAGAAGAAGTCGAGGCTAAAAAGCGAGAAATCAACGAGAAAATTTCCTCCGGAGAAGACATAGGCTCTTTAGCCAGCAAGTACTCTGAGGGGCCAGAGAAGGAAAATCAAGGAGAGTTGGGAAGCTTTAAAAAGGGTGAATTAGAAAAAGATCTGGAACAAGCTGTGGAGAAGCTAAAAGTGGGGGAGATGACTCCCTGGCTAAAGGTTCGAGCGGGCTGGTTCCTGCTGAAATTAGAAGAGAGAAAAGAGAGTCGCCTTAAATCCTTTGAGGAAGCCCGGAGAGAAATAGAAGGGAAGTTTTTTAATGAGAAAAGCCAAGAAAAACTAGAAGAATATTTAAAAAAGCTCAAAGAGAAGAGCCATATAAAAATTCTTATACCCGATCCTTTCGATTATATTTAGCATCCCAGAAGGGGCTTGATTTATCGAGCCCGCACTTAGAAAAAAGGGATAGTCCCCCCTGAAAAAGCTACCCGGACCGCTTTGCTGGCCTGGATTATTCACGGATCGAGTTTGCCGCAGATGCGAGGCACAGGGTATGCGGCTGTGGTTCTTCACCGCAAATGCCCTGTAACGAAGCAGATGCGGTGAAATCGGCCCGCCCGAAGGGTGAATTATGCCGACATATAATAAAAAGAAACGCATTTGAGACCGATTGAATGTTCTGCTAGAGGTGAAATCAGCGTAACAAGCAGATATCAATGAAAATAAATATTGGTGTCGGCATAATTTATGAATAAATCAGGCTGGTTAGAGGATGAAAATAGCAGCGACAATGGCCGTCGTCCAGAGCGCTTTTTCTCCTTTCGCTGTCTGGGTGATATGTCTGGTTCTGACGGCTATGTTATCGGATAACTTATAAATATTTTTTTCTTCATTCCAGATTTGACTCGTATCGAAGTTTACGCCAAGGGTGGTGGCCAGCATATACGCCGCCAAATCCTCTAGATACTGACTTGCTTCCTTCTCATTTTGGCCAAAGCTGTGATGCTCGGAAAGATAACCATAATGATCAGGAGCATTAGGAATGGCCAATCCTACTGACGCTTGTATCATGCGGTGGGCTTCATCTGTTGTGCATTCGCTAATCACCAAAAAAACAATTTGTCCTGGCTTTAGCAGCTTCAATCCCTCCTCCTTTGAGCAAAGCTTGCAGCGAGGAGGGAAGATACTCGAAACTTTAACAAGGTTAAAAAGAGCTATGGCGGCTTCTCTAAGAGCTAGCTCAAAGCTAGCTAATTTTTCCTTGTGTTGTCCTTTTCCTTTGGTTAAAAATACTCTTGATGGAATGACTATGCTCATGAGTTACAGTTCCTTTCCTGAAAATCTTTCCTTATGAAGCTTATATAGGTTGGAGATTTTAATAAGAAGTAAGCTTCTTTTCCTTTTTAGGAGGATAAGACTCCGGTTCTTTAAAATCTATTTTCCGAGAAACTTCCCACTCTCCTAAGAGAGTAAACCTGGATCCTTTTGACCGAACAAAGAGTTTGACTAAAGCGGTCTTCCAATGCGGGCTGTTTCTGAAATGGTTAATGGATTTTCCTTCAACTCCAAGGCGGCTTTTTAAAAGGATGACATCACTCATTTCTCCGGGTGGAATAGAACCTCCTGGAAGGCCAGGCAGAAAGCCTTCCCCCAAGGTTTCAGTATCATCAATGAACCTGAAAACGGCTTCAAAACTCATATGCCGAATAGCTTTTTCAGTGAGATTTTTTACGCGGAAAGATATTGCCGGAACAAGTGTCAATTTTGAAGGCCAGGGTTGATAGTCTTTTTTTACCCACTTTGGTTCCAAGCCCACTATTTCTAGAGAAGCTTTGAGTTCTTCAGGAGAGGGCGCTTTATGACATCCAGTCTGAATAAAAGATAAAATGAATACAGTCATGATAAGAGTTTTGACCAACAGCACTTTTTTCATCTCGTTCTCCTCTGTTTCTTTTTTTAATATAAATGAGGGCAGGAAATTATTCAATCTTTTTAATTGGTGTCAGGCCTTATCCCGAGGAATGCCATAAGGTCAAGAGGTCGAAAAATATTTTCTCCCAATGGCAAGGCCTGCCCCAAATTGGACATGAATTGATGTTCATATATAATGCAGCCCAATTCTCGATATGATGACAAAATCTGATCCCAAACGTGGAAGCATCTCCATTTCCGTGATAACTAATTGCGAGGCTATTTCCCTAAACCTTCTCCAATCACGGAACAGGAAATGCTTAATTCAGGCTTGCAAAACTTTATTTTTTAAGTAGCATAGTTAAATAAAAAGTTGTTTTTTTAAGGATGAAAAAAATTAAAAATAAAGTTTCAAGAGCATGACTCAAACGCAATGAAAGAAAAAATCCTTCGTCTAAACCTATACTTTGGCCTTTTTGGTTTCATGTTTTCTGCGCTTCTCCTTGTTCTTAATGTTTCTTTTATGAAAACTTGGTTCTTTTGTTTTTCCTGGTGGTTCTTTATTCTTGTAATGGACAGCTTAAACTTTAGGAGAAGAAAAGCCTCGCCTCTTTCTGACTCCGTAAAGAATTTTCTTTTTTCTGCTTTCATTTCTGTTTTTGTCTGGCTTGTTTTTGAGCTTTTTAATTTGAGAGTGAAAAACTGGACCTATCACGATCTTCCTCCAAACATACTTGAAAGATGGCTTGGCTATTTTGTGGCTTACGCTTCTGTCATTCCGGCAATGAGAGAGATATCCTTGTTTATTCAAAGCTTCTTATCTAAGAAGAGACTTGCCTTGTTTCGAGTAAGAGGAGCACCGGCTCTTCTTAAATCGTGGTTTTTTTCAGGAATAATATTAATTATTTTAGCCCTTACTTGGCCTCGCCTTTTTTTTCCTTTAGGCTGGCTGTGTCTTATTTTTCTGCTTGAGCCTTTAAATTATTGGCTAAAAAATGAAACTTTATTGAAAGACTTAGAGAAAAGGGATTGGACTCGATTCTGGAGCTGGTTA
>JAUWJP010000233.1 GCA_030607635.1 Candidatus Aminicenantota bacterium | reverse complement strand
GATGCTCTTTCCAGATCCGCATCCTTGAGCACGATCATGGGATCTTTTCCTCCCAACTCAAGAATAGTATTGTGCAAATTTTGGCTGGCGAGCTCCATAATTCTTTTTCCCGTGGGAACGCTTCCGGTAAACATGATTGTCTCGACATCCTGGCTCAGTATTAAATCTTCTGCTTGGGCGACTTTGCAGTTGACAATATTCAAAACGCCGGGAGGGAGACCGGCCCTTAATAAGATATCGCCGATCAGGAGTCCGACCAAAGGCGTTGATGTCGATGGCCTGAAGACCACTGTGTTCCCTGAAGCCAGGGCAGCAATGATATCGTAAAAAGGAATCAGAAAAGGAAAATTCCAGGGGGAGATGACGAGTGTTACACCTAATGGCTGGAAATGAAAGGAGCTTTTTTTATGGAAAAAAAGAACGACATGATGTTTCGTCTTCTTTGACTTTAACGATTTCTTCAGATTCTGGCTGTAATAGTCCAGGAGTTCGAGCACTCCCATGACTTCTCCTGATAAAGACTCTGTAAGGGGAGAGCCTTTTTCGAGGGTTAAAAGTCGGGCTGCCTCGCTGCTACTCTGGAGGAGGATCTTTTTTGCCCTCTGGAAAATCTCTCTTTTTTTCTGGAGGGAAAGTTCTTTCCAGAGAGGATAAGCCCTTTTCGCCGCTTGAATCGCTTCCTGGCATTCTGTGGCAGAGGCGAGGCAAACTTCCCCCACAGATTCCAGAGTGGCAGGGTTAAAGGATTTAATTTTCTCCTTAGTTTCAATCCGGCTGTTTTCGATTATGAGTCTTCCGTCCATGGATCTTACAACCTGCCTTTGATAAATCTTTTGCACCAGGAAACAAACAGGAAAAAATAGGCATCTATGATAAGATCAAACCTGAAAAGGGGATTGAGAATTCCAGCCTTTAAGAAGAACCAGAGGACGAGGTCTTTGTGCCTTGGCGGGCAGCCTCTGATTTTTCCTTTCTTTCGAGCTTTAACTTTTCCCTGGATTCCAGAACAGGTGCCGATAACCATCACCCGGGAAGCTGAGACATCCCCTGAATGCTGACCTATGACAACTGTCCACGGAGGAAGATTTTTCCAGAGTTCAGGCTTTCTGTCTTTAAACATGTATAGCCAGTCCAAAAAAACACCGTGACACCCGCCAGGGCAATAAGGTTTGCCGACAATTGTTTTCATATTGCAATCAACTTTGTCCACTTTAACCAACCCGAGATCCCAATTTTTTGTTTTTTGCCTGATTTCTTCGAGGGATATATCCCCTTCGATTTCGATCTCATCGAGGCTGAGGGAGCCGTAGCCCCTTTCATGGGCAATGCGGAGATATTGAATGTGCTGAGGATCTAGGTCAAGGATATGATAACAGACAACGTCGTGGGCGTCAGGGTCTGTAGCCATCAGGATTATTCCTAAGTGCCTTCCGTGTTGAGTAAGTTGATTCCCTCCCAGGGAAATTTCAATAGCATCCGTGGCGATAAAATCCGGAAAACCAACTTCCAGGAGATCAACTATTTTCTTGTCCAGGTTAAAATTGTGATTCCACAATCTTTTTTTGTCCAGGAGGAGTCCCATGTTGAGCTTAACGGCCGCTGTCAGGCCCTGGCACAACACATTGCTCTTAAGTTTTGGTGCATAGACGAGAAAGTCATTGTCCACAATTTCCCGGGCTGTGGTCACTTCCTGATGGACTTCTCCTCTTTGAAGGCGGACCGTTTTCTTTCTGGATTCCTCTATCGGAAGGAGCTTAATCCTGTATTTTTTTTTTAGATCGTAGTACCCAGCTCGTCTGAACATCCTGGAGGTCGGTAATCCTGCCCCGGCTTTTTCAGCGATAACGATTTTCGAACCATCTTTTTTCCCATCCGTCAAAGCACCTAGGAGACCGTCGAGAAATTCTGGGCGGGTGAAGGCTGAAGGAGCGATCTTATGATGAGCCATGACCACATTAGGTTTGGTGGTGATTTTTTCCTTTGCTTTCGAACTAAGGCCAAATTCGCTCAGGCCTTCCTGAACGATTTTTTTGATATCTTCCGGATTGTAATCGGGAGACCTGCGGATAATGACTTTCTCTTTTTTACTCATTCTCTCATCTATCAATCATTCATTTACCCGGCTAAATCTTCTTCGGCTTTTTTCCGTTCTTTCTTTCTCCTTTTTTCTGAAAAGAAGGCGATCAGAATACTCAAGCCGTAAAGGGCTAACATGGGGCCAGCGATGATACTTTGAGTGATCATGTCTGGAGTGGGAGTGATGATAGCAGCAATGATGAAAATAGCCAAGACTGCATACTTGAAATTTTTTATCATCCATCTGGAGGTAATAAGCCCCATACGGGAGAGGAAGAAAACGAGGGTGGGTAATTCAAAAACCAGAGCGATCCCCAAGAGCACCCGGAGAGCCAGGCTGAAATATTGTTTGACGGTAATGACGGGCTGAAAGTCAGCTCCCATACCTATGAAAAATCGGCAGGCCCAGGGGAAGACCACAAGGTAGCCGAAGAGGCCTCCCAGGATAAAAAAGAACGTTGTTAAAAAAACAAAGGGAATAACATATTTTTTTTCTTTCTGGTAGAGGCCGGGAGCAGTGAACAACCAGAATTGAAGAAAGATAAAGGGTGAAGTGGCAAAAATTGCAGTCAAAAACGAGACCTTGATATAGAGCATAAAGGGTTCGGTCAGTGATGTGAAAGCTAACATCTCCCCTTCAGGAAGGAACTGGGTGACCGGGACAGCCAGGATTTCGAAGATTTTCTTACTGAAAAACCAGGCTGGGATGACAGCGGCGATGATGACAATGAAGGAGAGAAATATCCTTTTTCTGAGGTCTTCGAGATGTTCGAGGAAGGTCATACGGTCAGGAGTCTTTTTTCCCTTCCTCATTTCCTTCAATATCCTTTTTAAACTCTTCCTTTATGTCTTTAAACTCGTCAACTTGGATCTCTTCTTCGATCTTTTCTTTGATTTCGTCAGATGTCCTTCTGAATTCTCGGAGGGCTTTACCTATAGACCTTCCTACCTCAGGGAGTTTTTTGGGTCCAAAGATGAGAAGGGCAACGGCGAGAATGATGAGTAATTCAGGGAATCCTATGTTTCCGAACATTTCTATCTTTTCTTAAGAGACCTGAAAGCTTATGGAAATATAGCCGTTCAACCGGATTAAGTCAAGTTAGCATCATTTTTCCGCGAGTCATCAAGAACTTTACAAGAACAAGAGCCTCTGGTAGTATTTGAGTGGACTTAAACAGGAATGAAGAGAAAAATATTTTTACTATTTGCTTTGATATTTGTGCTCGTCCTTGTTCCTGCTCGGAATGAGGATATCTGGAGTCAATATTTTGATAAAGTATCCTCCATTGCTTTCCTCGTAGAAGAAAACTATTTTCGGGACATTGACCGGGAGGAGCTTGCCTATTCCTCTATAAAAGGGATGCTTCAGACTTTGGATCCGCATTCTTATTTTCTTGATCCAAGTCATTTCTCTCGTTTGAGAGAAGAACACGTGGGGAAATATCACGGCCTGGGAATCTTAATCCAGAAGCAGGAACAGCGTTTGG
>JAUWJP010000069.1 GCA_030607635.1 Candidatus Aminicenantota bacterium | reverse complement strand
GCGGAACTCCTGAGAAACCAGTAGGCCTTGTCTATATCGCCCTGGCCTGTGAAAAAGGATCATAATTGAAAAAGAACCTCTTTCTGGGAAATCGGGATAAAATAAAATATCAGTCCAGTCAAAAAGCTCTGGACATGGTGCGAAGGCATCTTGCTAAAAACAAAAAAAAGAAAAGAGCCCTGAAATGAGAACATTCATCGCCATTAACCTTGATCCGGAGATCAAAAAAGCTCTCTCCCTTCTCATTGAAGAGCTGGATAAAGGACATAAAAATATCAAGTGGGTCAGGCATAAAGGAATGCATCTCACTTTTAAGTTCTTAGGTGAGATCGGCAGAGAGAAAGTTCCAGAGGTTGAAAATGTCTTGAAGATGATTTCAAAAAAAAATGATTCTTTTTCCATGAAATTTAAAGGCACAGGCTCCTTCCCCTCAGGGACGAAGAATCCAAGGGTGCTCTGGGTTGGAATCGAAGAAGAAGAAACTCTTACTGCTCTTCAAGCTCAATTGGAAGGAGAGCTTGAAAAATTGGGTTTTCCAAGAGAGCGGCGAAAATTTCACGCTCACCTGACGCTCGGAAGAGTCAAAAGTTTATTTAACATAAAAGAGACCCTCTCGCTCCTTGAAAAATACAGGGATAGAGATTTTGGAGAATTGAAAGTAGGAAAAATCAGCTTTATCCAGAGTACTCTCAAGCCTACGGGAGCCGAGTACTCTATTCTTTCTGAATTCGAACTTAAATGAAAATAATTTTTGTCATCCTTTCTTATCTTCTCGGATCCATCCCGATGGGGTATATCTTCTTTTACATCAGTGAAAAAAAAGATATCCGTAACTTTGGAAGTCATAGCACGGGTGCCACAAATTTACTTCGCCTTAAAGGATGGAAGTTTGCTCTTCCGGTCTTAGTGATAGATTTTCTCAAAGGATTCCTCCCTGTTTTTTTTGCGCTGAAATTTTTTCAGGATAAACAATTTGCCCTGATTTGCGGGTTTTTAGCGGTTTTAGGCCACTGTTTCCCTGTGTATATAAAGTTTAAAGGCGGAAAAGGAGTAGCAACCACGTTTGGTGCCTATTCTATTTTGGCTTTCAAGCCTTTTCTACTCTGTCTGGCTGTATTTTTAATCGTTAGCAAAACGAGCCGGTATGTTTCCTTGGGCTCTCTACTTGCTATTCTGAGTTATCCTTTCTTTATATTTCTTTTCAACGTAGAAGCTGAAATTGCCTACTTGAGTTTTGCGCTTTTCTTTTTAATCATGTTGATGCACAGGGATAACATTGAAAGACTCGTTCAAGGGAAAGAAAGGAAATTAGGAGAGAAAATAAAATGAAAGCAAGTGTTATTGGTGGCGGCAGCTGGGGAAGTGCTCTTTCCCTTCATCTTGGCCGCCTGAACATCAAAACCAAGCTCTGGATAAGAGAGAAAGATGTTTATGAAGAAGCGCTGCGGTGTAAAGGAAACCGAACTTTTTTGCCCGGATTTGTCTTTCCTCCTTCAGTTTCCTTTTTCAATGACATGAAAGAAGCTGTGGCATCTTCAGACATTGTTTTCATCGCCGTCCCATCCAAATTCTGCCGGGGAGTTTATGAAGAGCTCGCTTCGCATCTCTCTTCCAATCATATGATTATCAGCCTTACAAAAGGGATAGAAGAGAAATCGCTAAAAAGGATGAGCGAGGTGATGGAGGAAGTATTTTTTCCTTTCTTTGTTCCCAGAATTGCTGTCCTTTCTGGTCCCAGTTTCGCCAAGGAAGTTGCCGAACATCATCCCACTGCAGTAGTCTTATCTTCAAAAGACCAGAAAATGGCTAAGAAACTCCAGCATCTTATCTCATCCCACACTTTCCGTACCTATACGTCTGACGATATAATAGGAGTGGAACTTGCCGGAGCCATTAAGAACGTTATTGCCATAGCAGCTGGAATCTCAGATGCCCTTCAGTTCGGCAGTAATTCAATAGCAGCTTTAATAACAAGAGGGATAGCGGAAGTGACAAGATTGGGTGTGAAAATTGGAGCCAGGATGGAGACTTTCGCAGGATTAGCTGGCATCGGAGATCTCGTCCTCACCTGTACAGGAAAATTGAGCCGGAACCGGTATACAGGCTATGAATTGGGGAAGGGCAAATCTCTCCCAGAGATAGTCTCCAGCATGAAAATGGTGGCTGAAGGGATCAGTACAACTCTTTGTGTTCACCAACTGGCAAAAAGGGAAAAAGTGGAAGTGCCAATCTGTGAGCAGGTTTATCAAGTGTTATACAAGAAAAAAGATCCCAGAGCTGCTCTTCAGGACCTGATGATGAGAAAACTTAAAAGTGAGTACAAGATTCGAAAGGAGTAAGAAAATGAGATACAAATTAATATTTATCATTTTTATCTGTCTGAATTTTATTATTTGTGCTTCGGCTCAGAAAAAAATTGAAGATGCAAGAAATAATGATCTTCAATACCAGTATAATATGGGCCTCTTCTACCTAAACCAGGGTATTGTTGATGAAGCTATTAAATTTCTTAACAGGACCCTCGAGCTCAATCCCCGCTATGATCTCGCCTTATATGCTCTCGGCTTATCACACTCAATGAACGGAAACTTCGAGGAATCTGTAAAACATCTCCAAAATTGTCTTAAGATTAATCCCACTTTAACCGATGCCCGCAACGCCCTCGGAGCGATTTACCAGGAGATGGGCCTCCTCGATCAAGCTGAAAAGGAGTTCAGGATTGCTATATCAGATGAAAACTATAAATCCAAGGATAACTCCTATTATAACCTGGCAAGAATATACATGGCTAAGGGCAACCTTAAAGAGGCCTTGAATCATGTTGAATGGGCTCTTGGAATAAACAGAACTATGGTCATGGCTCACAACCTTAAGGGTATTATATATGAAGGCTTAAACGATTTTGAAAAGGCGATTGATAGCTACAGGATAGCCCTGGATACACTTAGTGAGGACGCAAGAGAAAAGGATGTAGATATCAACTTCAATCTTGCAGTTACTTATTTCAAAAACAATGAATTCAACAAGGCAAAGGAAATATTCGAAAAGATATCAACCAGATTCATCGATCCTGCAAGGAGAGCGGAAATCGATCAATACCTAAAACTGATTAAATAAATCTAGTCACGTTGTAAGGTGGGATTGATAAATCAAGCCCCTACAAAAGCCCCTACAAACAACTCTAGGTTCCTTCCTGCCAGCCAGCAAGATATTTCTTCTGTTCAGGAGTGAGTCTATCAATTTTTATTCCAAGAGCTTTAAGCTTCAAGCGGGCAATCTCATTATCGATTTTTTCCGGGACCCCATAAACCTCGTTCTGTAAGCTTTTCCCTTTTTTATTCAGGTATAAAACACTGAGCGCCTGGTTGGCAAAACTCATATCCATGACCGTGGCCGGATGCCCCTCTGCCGCAGCCAAGTTGATCAATCGTCCTTCAGCCAAGAGATAAATTTTTCTTCCATTCTTCAAGCTGTACTCTTCGACAAAATCTCTTATTTTTCTCTTTTTTTGCGACATCTTCGCCAAGGTTGGGATGTCGATCTCGACATTAAAATGCCCAGAATTGGCAACAACAGCTCCATCTTTCATCCTCGAGAAATGATCTCTGTTTATGACATCCCTGTCTCCTGTGGCTGTGACAAATACATCGCCGATCTTAGCTGCCTCTGTTAGAGGCATGATTTGAAAACCATCCATGACAGCTTCTAAGGCTCTAAGAGGATCCACTTCGCAGATAATAACCTTTGCTCCTTCTCCTTCTGCTCTCATAGCTATTCCGCGGCCGCACCATCCGTAACCCGCGATTACAAAATTAATTCCTGCTAAGAGAATATTTGTCGCCCGGAGAATTCCGTCTATTGTACTTTGTCCTGTTCCATAACGGTTATCAAAGAGATGTTTTGTATTGGCATCGTTGACCGCGATTATAGGACAACGAAGGACTTTATTTCTGGCCATGCTTTTAAGGCGAATCACGCCTGTAGTTGTTTCCTCTGTTCCTCCGATGACATATTCAAGGAGGTTTTTTCTTTGAGAATGCAAAGTGGACACCAGGTCGGCCCCATCATCCATAGTTATCTGAGGCTCTTGATCGAGAGCCTGATTGATATGCTTGTAGTAGCTCTTATTATCCTCTCCCTTTATGGCAAAAACAGGAACATTATCGTGCTTCACCAGTGCTGCAGCAACCTCATCCTGGGTGCTGAGGGGATTTGATGCGGTAAGGGCTATTTCCGCTCCTCCCCTTTTTAAAGCTTTCATCAGGTTGCCGGTTTCACTGGTCACGTGCAAACAGGCTGAAATCCTGACTCCCTTGAAAGGTTTTTCTTTGGAAAACTTCTCCTCTATTAATCTAAGAACAGGCATGAATCTTGCTGCCCATTCCATCTTAAGCTTCCCCTTTTCTGCAAGCTTCAAATCTTTTACATCATAATCCATTATCTTCTCCATTTTTATCTTTCGTCATTCTTTTCTTTTATCTTATAGCCCCGCATCTCTCTTTAAAAATTTGACTTTATCAAGTCTTTCCCAGGTGATTTCTTTCTCTGTGCGACCAAAGTGCCCGTAGCACGCTGTCTTTTTGTAGATAGGCCGGAGCAAATCCAAGGCTTTGATCATCCCCCTTGGAGCAAGATCGAAATGCGCTCGAATTAATCCTTTTATCTTATCCTCTGAGATTTTTGCTGTGCCAAAAGAGTCCACCATTAACGAGACTGGTTGAGCCACACCGATGGCATAAGCCATCTGCACTTCTATCTTATCGGCAATCCCGGCAGAGACTAAATTTTTAGCTACGTATCTCGCCATATAGGAACCAGAGCGATCCACTTTTGTCGGATCTTTTCCAGAAAAGCATCCTCCTCCGTGGCTTCCGACTCCACCATAGGTATCCACAATAATTTTACGTCCTGTAACTCCTGAATCCGCAAAAGGGCCTCCCTGTTCAAAACGGCCTGTTTCATTAATAAAAACCTTTGTGTTCTTATCAAACATCTCGACCGGAATGATCTCCTTTATAACAACACGCTTGATATCTTCCCTCAAATCACTCATTGTGACTTCTGGATTGTGCTGGGCAGCGATCACAACTGCTTCCACTCTTTTGGGAGTGCCGCCTTCGTATTCGACAGTGACCTGAGATTTTCCATCAGGCCTGAGATAATCCAATATCTTTTCTTTTCGCACCTGGCTCAGCCTCCTTACGAGTTTATGAGCCAGCATAATAGGCATGGGCATGAGTTCTTCTGTCTCACTGCATGCATATCCGAACATCAGGCCTTGATCCCCAGCTCCTTGTTCATGGTCCTCTCTCTCATCGACTCCTCTGGCTATGTCAGAAGATTGTTCATGGATTGTAGAGATGACGGAGCATGTCTGGTAATCAAAACCGTATTTTGCCCTTGTATATCCTATTTCTTTGACAGTATTTCTGACGACCTTTTGGAACTCGCAATAGCCTCCGCTTGTTATTTCACCTGCGATTAGAACAAGGCCATTTGTTACTAACGTTTCGCAGGCCACACGGCTTTTGGGGTCCTGACCTATAAGATTGTCGAGTATGGCATCAGAAATCTGATCGCAAACCTTATCCGGATGACCTTCTGTCACAGATTCAGATGAGAATAAATGTTTTCCTTCTTTACTCATATATCACCTCATTTGGCTGATAGAATAATCGAGTTGCGTAGCAAAGAAAATTAACACAAAAGGCCTTTATTTTCAATCAAAAAAGGGGACAGGCTACTTTTTTTGGGGAACCGTTCCTTTTGCAAGGAAGAGATAAACAGTTCATTTTTTTCTAAAAAGCTTTCGCGAAAAAAGGCAGTCTATCTCCTTATCCCTTCTTGTCTTGCAGAAAAAGTAGCCTGTCCCCTTTTTAAGTATATTTGAATTTAAGTTGATATTTGTGTTATTTTTAAAGCCTCTTAATTCGAGCAATGGATGAAGCCCTGAGATTCAAAAACAAATTACTGGTACTCGGTTTATATCTGTTTCTCCTTCTGGGGAATTTTCCTGCTCACGGTCAAGATAGACAACGTCTTTCTCTCCCTATCAAGCAATATAAATTAGAAAACGGGCTGCAGGTTATTCTCTCTGAAGACTATTCTTTGCCTGTTGTCTCGGTCGCAGTTGCCTACAATGTGGGTTCCATTAATGAACCGCCAGGAAAGACAGGTTTAGCCTATTTGTTAGAGAACCTGATGTTCCAGGGTTCACAAAATGTAGGACGGATGCAGCACATCAGTTTCATCCGCAGGACCGGAGGAGACCTGAACGCCACAACAACAGAAGACAAAACCATTTTCCAGCAAACAGTGCCTTCCCACCAGCTTGCCCTGGTACTCTGGCTTGAATCTGACAGGATGAAATCTCTTGAGATTACTGCAGCAAACGTAGAGCAAGCTAAGGAGGCACTTATTGAACAGATTCATCAAAGGAAAACAACCGAGCCTTATCTTGAAAGCTTCTTGACTTTTGACAGGTTACTCTACCCCAATCTTGCCTACAGTCATCCTGTTATCGGGAACGAAGCTGACGTGAGGGATCTTACAGTAGAAGACGTTAAGGACTTCTACTCCACATTTTATACACCCAACAATGCTGTGCTCTCTATTGCCGGAGATATTGATAAAGGGAAAACAGAGGAGGATATCCGAAAGTACTTTTATACTATTCAAAAGGGAAAAGAAATCCCTCTTCCACCCTCTTCAAAACCTTCATATAAAAAAGCGACTATAATCGCAAAAGAATTTCTTGTTCCTTTGCCTGGCTTTCATATAGGTTACAGGATCGCTTCTCCCTATTCACAGGATTTCTATCCCCTTAAAATTATTGAATATATTCTTTTGCGTGGCATAACATCTCGTTTATACAAAAAATTGATTAAAAGAACCCGGATTGCCAGATCTCTAAGCGGAAGTATTGAAAAAAGGAAAGAGTTAGCCACCCTTAAAATATTTGTCTCGAGCAGCAATGAAATAATGGTGGAGAGAAGCAAAAAAGTTATATTCTCGGAAATAAACAAACTTAAATCAAGCCTTGTGTCCGAAAAAGAGCTCAGAAAAGCAAAAAATATTTTTAAGATGGACTATCTTAATCAATACGCAACTTCAGCAGATAAGGCTGTTTTTCTTGCCGAGGCTTTCCTCTCTAAAAAAAGCCTCGATGATCTTCCCGACGAGCTAGAAAATTATCTTTCGGTAGATCATTATAGTCTCATCAGGATTATGCGAAGATATTTCACCAACGAAATTGTCTTTGATATCAAAATAAAATGAGTAGAGGAAACCACTTAAAGCTCACTCTCATTCTCTCTCTTTTGGCTCTTCTGCTCTGGGAAGCTCCTCTCCTTTCTCAAGAAAAATTTAGAAAATCACCTCCTTATCCTGAACCTCTTGCAGAACTTAAGCTTCCTGAAATAAAACCCTCATTCCTCAATAATGGCCTGGGAGTCGCGGTAATCCACCGAGATGATCTTCCGGTTATAAGCCTCAAAGTGATAATATTCGCTGGAGAAAGCCCCTCTCTAAGAGAGCTGCCAGGCATGGCTACTTTTACGGCTAACATGCTTAGCCGCGGAGTTTCGTATCTCACTTCTTCACAAATTGAAGAAATAATAGAATCTGTGGGCGGGAATTTCTCCATCTATACTTATCCTGATTATTCTGTGTTTTCTTTTACCTTTTTGGAAGAGTTTTTAGATAATGCCCTTGATCTCATGAGTAAGATGATGCTTCGACCCACATTCTTAAGGCGGGAAATCGAAAATATAAAAAGAATAATGTACTACGACCTGCGAGAGAAAAATAAAAACCCAGAATTTGTGGCCGAAAGACAGCTCGGTCGCCTCCTGTTCCGGAACCATCCTTATAAAAAAAGCACCTT
>JAUWJP010000197.1 GCA_030607635.1 Candidatus Aminicenantota bacterium | reverse complement strand
TCGAGCAGCCTTTCATTTGGTATGGAAATAACCGTGTCAACAGCAGTTTTTAATTCTGCCAGGCCTTCTTCTGCTTGATTAGATCTGATTTTTCCTTCAAACTGAAAGGGCAGGGTTACTATGGCAATCGCCAGAATGTCCATTTCTGAGGCGAGATTTGCCAGGACCGGAGTCGCGCCTGTCCCCGTGCCTCCGCCTAAGCCAGCGGTCAGAAAGCCCATGTCTGAATCTTCAAGGACACTGACTAATTTTTCCGTATCTTCCATGGCTGCTTGTTTTCCGATATCCGGCCTTCCGCCGGACCCCAGTCCTTTTGTAAGCTGCTTTCCAATCTGGACCTTAGTCCTTGCTTTGGTGCTGTTGAGCGCCTGAGGTCTGTATTGACTGTGATGAATTTCACTCCTTCGATTCCTGCTTCAATCATCCTGTTTATGGCATTTCCACCGCCTCCACCGATCCCAACAACTTTTATTTTGGCCCCATAACGTTCTTCTACAAAGCGAAATTTTAATTTACTTTTTATTTCTTCACTCATTCTTACCTCCTATGCCTCTTTGAGCCACTCTTTAAATTTGACCCAAAGACTTCTTTTCCTATCCTTAGATAGGGTTTTTTCTTTCCACTGGTCATAGCCGAACAGGATAAGACCAACTGAAGCGGCATAATCCGGGGTGTTGACTCTCTCTGCCAACCCTCCTATGCCGCTTGGATCGCCGCGCCGCACAGGCAAATCAAAAATTTCCTCTGCGACTTCTTCCAGTCCTTCCAGCAGCGCTGTTCCGCCTGTGATGACTATTCCAGAATTAAGAGATTTCTCGTATCCCATCCTTTTAATGTCATTATCAACCAAACGGAAGATTTCCTCTGCCCGGGGTTGAATGATATCAGCTAATAACTGTCTGGATAGTATACGAGGCTTTTTCCCCCTGCCCACTGAGGGGACTTCAATAGTATCCTCGTCGTCCATGGGGGGACTGGATACACAGCCAAATTTCTTCTTTATCCTTTCTGCTTCAGGGATTGGTGTGCGGAGTCCGACAGCAATGTCATTGGTGAAATTATCTCCTCCGATCGGGATTATGGATGTGTACCACAAGCTTCCTCGTTCAAAAATGGCTACTTCCGTTGTTCCTCCGCCCATATCGATCATGCCCACTCCAAGCTCCATTTCGTCATGTGTAAGGGTAGAGCTGCTCGCTGCGATCTGGTTGAGAACAATTCGCTCGATTTCAATCCCGGCTCTTTCGATGCATGTTTTCAGGTTTTGAACAGAAGTCGTTGCGCTGGTCACGATGTGAACATTGACTTCGAGCTTTATTCCGCTCATGCCGAGTGGGTCTTTTATGCCATCTTGCTCATCAACAACAAATTCTTGAGGAATAATATGAATGATTTCTCTATCAGGGGGGATGGAGACAGCCTTGGATTGGTCGATAACCCGTTCGATGTCTTCCGGGTTTATCTCTTTGTTTTTACCCGAGACAGCAATAACTCCTCTGCTGTTAAAACTTTTTATATGTGCTCCGGAAATTCCAACAAAGGCCGAATCTATTTCGACTCCTGCCATTAGCTCCGCGTCTTCCTGGGCTTTTTTGATCGCACTCACTGTGCCTTCCAAGTTGACCACAACTCCTTTCCTAAGTCCTCTGGAGTCGGTTGTCCCTATGCCTATAATCTCGATTTTTTTATCCTCTGTGATTTCACCGATAATAGCTGCAGTTTTTTTTGTCCCTATGTCAAGTCCGACAATATAATTATTTTTAGGCATTAGTTTGCCTCCTTCTTAGGCTTGGGAATGCGTGCTCTGTACGGATTTTTCTTTGGTTTGATGATGAACCGATCAGGAAAGCGGAGGTCAACATATTCGAGGTTTCCAAACTTTCCTAACTTGGCGCTGGAGTTTTGGAACGTTTTGAGCTTCTGGGAAAACTGATCATTGCCAAGAATGAGCTTTGTCTTTTTCTTTTTAAGTTGAACAGTAATATTTTCGTATTCACTAAGGTCCAGAACCTCAAGCTGCTCTTTCTCCGAAGGAGATAAGCTGCGAAGACATTCCCAGGCTAATTCTAGTTTTTCCTTATAGTCTTTTTGGAAATTATTCGAATCGACGAGAAGGGGAAGATCTAATTTTTCTGTTGATTCGATTCTCTCGAGATGAATACCTTCTTCGTCAATAAGATAAAGATTTTCTCTTTTCAACAGGGCGAGGGGCGTTCTATCTTTTATTTCGATCTTTAGAGCAGAGGGTAAAATTTTCCTTACACGGACCTCTTTAACCCATCTGTGAGCTGCCAACGCCTCCTGGAGATGCTCGATATCGAAGAGAAGAATATTTCCCAAGTTTATATTCTCTAAATTTTGTTGGATTTCTTCTTTTACGTCAGGATTTCGACACACGATTATCATATCTTTTACTTCCAGATTATCCCAAGAAATCAGGAAAAGATAAGATTTCTGGACAGAATAGAAAATTCCGCCTATAAGAAGGAGATAGAAAAAGATGTGCCAGAATTTGAGCTTCGCTTTTTTCTGGACTTTTTTTGTCTTTGTTTTCCCTTCTCCTCGCTGGAACTGCATATGATGGGAAAAGAAGGGCCCTGCTCTTGTCTTCAAAGGCGGATTAAGGTGAGATGCCACTGTTATCCTCTTTCCTCCAGGGTTTTTATGATATCCGGAATAATCTTGTAGATGTTTCCTGCTCCCAGGACAAGAATTAAATCTTCGCTCTGAGCAACTTTGCCTACGAGCGGGGGGATATTTTTCATATTATGTTCAAAAAAAACATTTTTATGCCCGGCCTGTTTGATTTCCTGATAAAGAGCTCTGCCGGAGACGCCGGCAATGGATTTTTCTCCTGCCGCGTATATTTCTGTAGTGATGAGAACATCTGCGTCGGTGAAGGCTGCGGCAAAGCTTTCCATGAGAAGAGAGAGGCGGCTGAAGCGATGTGGCTGGAAGACTACAACACGCCTTCGTTTCCAGCCTCTCTTCGCCGCCTCTAAAGTGGCTATTATTTCTGTTGGGTGATGGGCATAGTCATCGATGATCATGATATCCCGGACTATTTTCTTTAATTCAAAACGGCGGCCGGTGCCTTTAAAATTTTCTAAAGCCTGCAGGATAAGGCGCGGGGGGATATCTAAATCCAATCCGACAGCTACTGCGGCCATCGCATTGTAAATATTGTGATTCCCGGGGACGTTGAGCCTCAGTTTCCCCAATTCCTTGCCCTTCCAGTAGAGTGTAGAAGTGGTCGAGAATTTATCAAAGTGTCTGTATCTGGCAAAAATATCGGCATAGGGGGAGAATCCATAGTTGATTATTCTTCGATCAAGCGAGGGAATCAAATTTTTGAGATTTGAGTCGTCAAAACAGATAACTACAGGGCAATAAAATGGAACTTTGTTGGCGAAGTGGATAAATGCTTTTTTGACCTCATCCACTGTCGTGTATTGATCTAAATGTTCATCATCCAGGTTTGTAAGTACAGCGATAAAAGGAGATAAATAGAGGAATGATCTGTCGCTTTCATACCCGTCGGCTACGATGAAATCCCCATCTCCCAGTTTTCCGTGGGCGCCTACTGCGCTCAGACGGCCGCCGACGATAATGGTCGGGTCATAGCCGCCCGATTCGAGGACCTGAGCAATCATCGAGGTAGCAGATGTTTTGCCGTGGGATCCTGCTACAGCAATTCCGTACTTCATCCGCATCAACTCTGCCAGCATTTCTGCCCTGGGAATAACAGGTATTTTGCGGCGCCTTGCTTCTTCGACTTCGACATTGTCCTTTTTTATGGCGGAAGAGATAACAACTACATCAGCTCCCTCTACTTTTTCTGCTTTATGACCGATAGATATCTTTGCTCCGAAGCGAGCGAGGCGCTGAGTCACTTCGCTCTCCTCAATATCTGTTCCTGAGATATTGTAATCCATGTTCAAGAGCACCTCTGCTATACCGCTCATGCCCGTGCCTCCGATGCCGACCATGTG